>NZ_JAKFCQ010000049.1:0-16230 GCF_036676585.1 Robertmurraya sp. | reverse complement strand
ACTTTTCATCCATTTTAACATAAAATCCCATTGTTATTGTTCAACTATCCTTCCAATCGGAATAGGATGCCATCAAAAATGGCAGACATTATAACATGGAAGCAACCGTATTGAACTATGGATTTCCGTTAGTGGAATACCATCAAACTATTACAAGAGTTTTACATTATCTTTTCTTCCGTAATACTCCTCGATTTTCCTAGACAATTTTTTCGTTTCATTCCCCATATATTTCAGAGCATTTTTCAGGATACTTATATCATCACCTATACGAGCCATAACTGTCACGCTAACTACCTCTTGAATTTTGACATCCTCACTTAATGCCATGTTCTCAAGAAAATTAAAGATTTTACTGAGTAATTTCTCATCATCTTTTGTTAATTCTTGCGGTTTTTGGAGTAGGCTTATGAGAAATGGATTAAGTATATCACCAAAAGCTATATGTGGAAGGATTAGACCTTCTTCTTGCCATAATTCCTCAAGTTCTTTGTCGTAAAGTGGCTGCAATTGAGGGATTATTTTTAACATTTCTTGAACGATGTTGTTGTAGGTTAAATTCATCATTTCGTCATCCTTTTAGTGAATAAGATTCTTATTTTTATTCGATTAGCTTATTAAGCTATCCTGCCCAATAGCTGAACAATAGCTCTCATCCGTAAACCACACTATCTACTTCCGATAACCATCCAAGCAATCATGGAGCGTAATTAAAAATACTGGTTAAATCCATAATATTATAAAAATAAAAGAAAACAGGGTAGAAAATATGAAGAGTAATCAAAGCAATAAGTCCATTTTTAGTAATCTTATATAGCAAAAATCCAAACAAACCAAACATAATTAAAAACGCTAAATAGTTTAGAAAAACATTTGCTAAAACAAGCCCCAACGGAATCCACGGATTAATATTTCTTGTTATCACATAAACAATCAAAAAAGAAATTGCGAGACAGCTTCCCCAAGAATAAAGAAAACGACCCAATACTAAACCTCCCCGAACTTTTACTTTATTTTACTATTAAATACGTGTGTTTTTGCTCCAAATTGTTAAGTTGTTTATTCCGCTATTCTGCCCGTTACTGAAGTAAAACAAAAAAAGCTACCGACGTAGCCCATATTGAAGTATAATCTCAATTGAAAAAAAGCACCTAACTGTTTTCTATATCAGACACTTCATTTTTGTGCGTCAGACGTGGTCGATAGTTTATTTTTATCGCAAATTCCCACCTGTACTTTCTCTTTTGTAATTAAATCTGATCTAAAACCAGTTTCAAATATTTTTTCAGCAGTAAAATCCTCATGATATCCTTCGCACTTTAAACAGAAATACATCCCCCATATGCACCTCACCCATGTCTCATTAATTTATTTAATTCGACAAAAACCCCCATAATTTTTTCCCCTAGACGAATCTTATTGTGTACATACGGGACAACACAGAAAGGGGATCAAAAAGTGAAAAAATTAGTTATGAGCAGTTTTTTAGCAAGTAGTCTTCTATTTGGTGGAATCGGGGCAGCTTTCGCTGAGGATGCCGCGGTAACATCAAATACCACAGAGGCAACCGAAACCGCCCAAACCACGGATACCGTAGAGGCAGGAACGTTACCAACCGACTTCTTCTACTTCATGGATAAATTGGAAGAACAAGTCCAGTTGTTGATCGCTTCCGGAGATCAAGAAGAAGCCAAACACCTTCTCGACCGCGCAGAAGAGCGCCTAGCTGAAATCAGCACCTTAGTGGAAAATGGAGATCAAGAAGAAGTGGCGGATGTCGTGGAAGATTATGAAGATGCATTGGAAGAAGCAGGGGAAAAAGTTGGGGAAGTCGTGACTGACGAAGAGACAACAGATGAAGAAAAGATTGAGATCGAAGAAGAAATAAAAGAAGCGACTCAACCTACTCCTGAAGTGGCAGATGCCTTAGAAGAAGAACAGCAAGAAAAATTAGCCGATAAAGTAGAGCAAGTAAAAATGGTTCCAGCGGTAGCAGGCATTGCTCCAGAAAAAGTAAGCGAATTGCGCAATCAAGGATTTGGTTACGGACAAATTTCAAAAATTGTCGCCTTTGCCGAAGTCAGTGGGAAAACCGATGCGGAAATTGTTGAATTGGTAAAGTCTGGCGTAGGTTTCGGAAAGATCGCAAAAGATTTGGGGCTAAAGCCATCCCAAGTGTGGGGCAAAAAGAAAAGTGTAGCTTCGGAGACAACCACCGAACCAACGACTGAGCCTACAAACGAACCAACAACAGAACAGCCAGCTGAACAACCAGAAGAAACCACTACAACCGAACCTGCGACTGCTCCTGCTAAAGTAGAACATAAAGTAGAGCATAAGGTCGAGCAAAAAGGCGAAAAGAAAGAAGAAAAGAAAGAGAAAAAAGAGGAACACAAGCCGGACAAGACTGAAAAAGGGAAAAAAGACGAATAAAAAAAACGCACCTTTAAAAGGTGCGTTTTTTATTCGTAATATTGATATTAAAATTTAATTAATATAGTTTAATTTCCAATATAGAATATAAAACAAATTTAGTTTAAATAACATATATATACAACCCCTTTTTGGCATAACTCCCAGTTTTTGTCCTCGCTGTTAGTTTGGTTTAAACGAACCTCCCTAGCGCCTTATTGAACATTCCTGCCCGTTACCGCATCAGCGAAGCAGGGGGCGGATGCCGATCCCGTCACCAGCTATCGATCTCCGTTAGTGGAGTAAAAAATCATCAGAAAGGGGTAGTGTTATCTCAAGGACTTTTCATCCCTAACGTGTTCAATTTGCTCTAATATCCACGTTGTATCTCCGTCTTTGCTATAAGAAGCTACGTATGTTTTATCTACTTCAATTAAATTCCAAACCATCGGTTCCTCAACGATTATCTTTATGGCTTTATCTTTAGTGGAATTTTTGGGGTCGTAAGCCATAATCCAAGACTCTTTATAATCATCCGAATACCCCTTTTCGATTACGTGGATCTGTGACCCTGTGGATTGTTTAAGTGAAGGTGTTCCAAACGAACAACCAGCAATCAAAAATGTCATAATCATAAATAATAAAGTCAATTTTTTCAAAAGTTTTCACCCTCTCATCGGTTTACAAATAAAGGAAGTTGCCTCACTACACTAAATTGTCCTTAACGGAGCAACAAGTCTACCTGACGCAGCCCTGTTTATCGAACAATCGAATCCCTTTAGTTGAATAAGCAATTTAGCACTCGATAGCTGTTATACCTTCTTTGTTTAACTTACTAAAGTTATACAAGTCCCCATCATCAAACCCAGTAGCGAATACAATAAATTCTTTTCCTTCTAGAAAGTTTGTTGAATTGGATACTGCGTATGTATTAGCAAATATGATTGTTGTAGCAATGGTTAGAAATAAGCCTACTTGAAAGTTATCTTGCAAAGAACTATACAAGTTGTTATAAAGTGCTATGTTAGGGTATCTACCTTCAGGAAAATAGTCATTGTTACAAGCCCAGTCTTCATCATCATAATCCCATTCCTTCGAACCTGTAATATATAGTTGGATGCTATCTTCGGTCTCATAAAGTCCAAAATTAAAGGCTAGGATATCATCTTGCGCCTTTTCTTTATCAAATAAGTCATTAAGCCATCCCTCGAATTGCTTGTAACTGTTATCTATTTCTGTTTTATAGCCAAAAATATCATAGCTGTCTTTAAAATTCATAACATATTTCTCAACTAAGTTTTTACCGTTCATTAAAGTAGGCATTTCATTGATGAAATTGCGTAACAACTCGTCCGTTTTATCTAAATTACTCATTACATCTACCACCTCTTTAAAGTGCTTTATACAAGAAATTATAGCACCCCTTATTGAAGAAAACTGACCAAACCTCAATAACAAAAAGGAGCAGCGATGGCACACTACTCCTGAACATTCGAATCCTGTTAGTCCAACAAGGCATCAAGACTCTTTTCTTTGGTTTTCATGCCATTAAATTACCTTTGATCTTGCTCAAAGCTCATAATATAATCATTCTTGTTGATAAGATATTCCTCAGTAGCTCAATGGTGGAGCAACCGGCTGTTAACCGGTAGGCTGGCGGTTCGAGTCCGTCCTGAGGAGCCAAATATGGAGGAATACCGAAGTGGTCATAACGGGGCGGTCTTGAAAACCGTTTGGGTGCAAGCCCACGTGGGTTCGAATCCTACTTCCTCCGCCATACCGCCGGCTTAGCTCAATTGGTAGAGCACCTGACTTGTAATCAATCAGGGGGTTGAGGGTTCAAGTCCTTTAGCCGGCACCATTGTATGGGGCTGTAGCTCAGTTGGGAGAGCGCCTGCCTTGCAAGCAGGAGGTCATCGGTTCGATCCCGTTCAGCTCCACCATACATAATGCAAAAAGCTGTTTCCGAGGATACAGCTTTTTTTTCTTTTTTATTGAGCAAACGAATCCCGTTCAATACATCTCTGATTACACTTCTCTTTGATTAGAAATTTACATTTTCTTCAACAACAAAAGTATTAATTTTAATGTATTTTCTATAACTGTTATAACTACCCGAAACTACAGGAACGTAACCCGATTGACCTTCCTTGTTAAGAGTTACACCGATGGTAAAAGCATTCGTAGCAGGAAGTTCATAGTATTCAGGAATACCCTCCTTCCAAGGCATAAAATATTTTTTTATATCACCATTTGTTCTATCGTAATAATTAACAATAACAAATTCGTTGTCCCTTGTGGGTTTGGGAAGATACACTCTTACCTTCCCATTCTTGATTTGTGTCTTTTTTATCAAGTGGTATGCTTGAATGGACAAGTTGTGAAATTGCTCCTTTGTGTATCCGGTAGGTGGTTGGATACCGTCAGCCGCTTCCTTAATCTTTTCTTGAAGCAGAATATTAGGATGATCTTTCTTCAAAAGTTCTTGGTATTGATCATTTATTGGCTTCGGATTTGTTAGAACAGATGGTCTTGGTTTCAAAACTACCAAGTAATTGTCTTTTAAGGATTTTATAAACGAAATCGCTTCTGCACGAGTAAGTGCATCCTCTGCTCCGTAACCCCCTACAGTAAATGATGTTTTCCCTTTGCTGAGTTTGTTTATAAGCAACCATCTAATACTTGGATTTATATCAAAATTCATACCTTGACTGGATGTAATGATTTGAGCTACTCTACCTCGATCAATCGGCTGATTTCTTTCCTGAATACTTTTAAATCCCTTATTAGGATAGTTAAGTTGATTTAGTTTGTTATAAACACCATCAGCCCAATGCGAATTCCCTTCTGGATTAGATATTTCCTGCCCAAACGCTCGAAGCAGAAGGGAAGCGAACTCTGCTTCGGATACCATTTTATTAGGTTTGAAAGTACCATTTTCATATCCTTTTGTAATATTATTCGATACTGCCCATTCGATTGTACTTTCAGCCCAATGTCCCTTAATATCGCTGAACTCTGATTCTCCAAGAGCTGAACTTTCTAATAGAAACAAGGTGATCAATATAAAAAATAACTTCTTCATTTCCCCACTCCTAGAATTTGACTGCTAAACCTTATTTGACACAAGAGTATCATTATCCTTTTTATCGACAAATGACATTTTATTAGCCCATAAGGAAGAGGTTATAATGATCAAAACTCTATTTCATCAGCTTTAGTTATTGCACAATCCTGCCCAATACTTCAATAACAAAAGGAGCAACGATGGTACACTACTCCTCAACAATCGATCCTCTCCCTCGGCTTAGTCTTGAGTTGCATCAAATTTGAAATCGCCACTTTCAAAAACATATTCTGCATCATTTGATTCAAATGTTCGAACAAGATGCTCGAACCATTGTCTATAATTCTTTGCTAATACCTCTCGTTCTTCCGAATCGTGCCACATACTGATGATTTGACCGTTCTTACCTTTGTTAGTCGGTGCTAAATCAAGACAATGATGATCACCGCAACCGTTATATGTTAATGGTATCCACGCAGGTTGCCACCAAACGTTCGCTACCCCTTCTTGGGGTTCTACATCCCATTCCTTAAATGATTCTTTATCATTTAGTTCTTTCCAAACATTCCATTCGTCCAAAATCCGTTGTGTAGAGAGCAACTCCCATCCTGCAACAAGCCATTGGGAGTCACCAGATTGTCCGTTATGAATACGTAACGATTCTTTTAAGTCTTCTGGTAGTGTGACGCCCAGAGCAGTTTCTAATTCTGTAATTTCCGACTCGCTCGCTCCGGGGTTTAAATCTTCTAACACATCTGGTGCATGATCTTTAATCCAACTCTCCATTCTCTCCCACAATAATTTCATTGGATTCCTTTCCTTTCGTTTAATGTCTTTGTAAGATTCCGTCTAATCAAATAATATCGATATACCCGTGCAACCTCAATACGATTGTTCCACTAAACTGCTAATAGCGGAATAACAAACAAAGGCTGTTGATGCAGCTCCTGTGGAAGTAACGATCTCCGTTTAGCGGAACAAAGATATAATCCACTTCGCAACTACATAAAGCAATATTAAACCTATAAAAGTCATAAATAAAAGTAAAGCAATTGAACCTCCTACAACCTCGAAGCCATAATGTGAAGTGATTCCTTGTTTTAGTTCTTGCCTTTTAAGATATTCTAAATAGGCAAATCCTCCACCTACGATTATCAAATGAGTTGTTATTGAAAAAATAATTGCTTGAATAATCGTTGATTTCATTTTCATAAACCTCTAATTTCCATTTTCATTAAGATAGATAGTTCTCCAAAAATGATGGCATTACCTTCTTATCTACATACTTTTTCAGGTTCCTTTCTTAAAGATTACTGCCCAATACTTCAACAACAAAAAAGAACAGCAATGACATCACTGCTCCTCAAAAATCGAATCCCGATAGTCAATTAAACATTATTTATCTTCCTTCTCAATTCCTCCACTATTTTAATCATTTGTTGAGGATAATCCCTTGGTGTATTCTCATCCAATCTTTTTTCCTCGAAAATTTTGTAATCAATTAGTTTTTGAAAGTAGTGGTTTGCTTCGGTTAGCATTGATTCTATAAATTCCTTTTCAGGAAGTATAGCTGATGCATAAACAAGCTCTGAATCCCATTCATGAAAAATAGAAAATTTCATTTGATTGTTATTGATCGATTCAAGTGTTAAAATTTCAAGATCAATACTATACATCATTTCTACCTTCCCAACATGTAAATAATCTTCTATTGCGTGAATAAAGGTAGATTCCCACAAGCTAAGCCCACTTGGAACCTCAAATCCAACAACGACCATTTCATTGTATTTTATCGTGATAAGCTGTTGAATATGTTCTGGTGTGAATTTTCGATGGTCAACTATTTTTCTAATATTAGATAAGTCGTCTATTTCAATATATTTTGCACTTGGATTTTCCATATAATATGGATCTGAATAATCATAGCTCTCCAATTCTAAATATGTTTTAATTTCAAACATAATCAAACTCCTCTTAGTAGTATCTATTCATTTTTTATTCAAGTAACCCCGTTACCGGAATAAAACAAAAGAGTTGCAGTAGCAACCCCTTATCGAAGTAACGATCTCCGTTAGCTGAACAAGTGCCGATAGACAATATGATTTCTTAACAGGCAGCATAATAAAAGAATAAGGAGACTAAATTATGCATTTTGACGGAATATCCTCTTTCTTTTGGTTTTTCCTCTCAGTTGTACTCATCATTGTTATTTTGGCTCCGGTGGGAACCTTTATTGATATTTTAGTTAAACACATAACATCAGGGATTTTACAAAGTTCATTTCTTATAATAAACGAAATTATACTTTTTTTGATTTTTGCCTTTTGTATTTCCTATGTAGACGAATTATTTTTTACTGTAAATCTAACAACGTATGCTGAATTTAGTGTGTCTTTTTTCGTTTTTGTAAGTTTATATTTCATTGAGAAGGTTTGAGATTACGTCAAAGAACAAGATGAAAAAAATCAAAATTTACCAAATGCAACATCCAAGTAAGGCACTATCTCCGCACTCGTATCCTATAGCACGGTGAACCCATAACTTGTGGAATACTATTTTCTTCACTATCGAATCCCAATAGTTCAATAACACCCAATTATCCATCCTATTTATATGAGTGATGTTATCGGACGTTACCTCATTATTATTAGGCCCAAAAAACCAAAAATGGTAAAATATATAGAAGTTAACTTCCCAGAAAGAGGTGAGCAAAATATATAAAAAAAGAATTGGATGGGCTTGCTTTAGTATATTGATTCTTGGTATTTCATTCGCCCTGTATTATGGCTTTTGTCTAACCTTTCTATGGCTTCTAAACATCAGTTTCAAATGGAATCTCCCTTATTATCTGGCACTCCTAATCGCAATCATGTTGTTTACTTTAAACCTTATTATGCTGGTTTTCAAAAAGAAAAAAGAACATAAAAAGGTTTTAACCTTCTTCTTAACTCCACCAAACAAGCCTAAGTCCTTTTAAATGAATTTAGGCTTGTATATATATTGAAGTTATCGAACGTTCTTTAACTATCGAATCCCGTTAGCGTAATAAATAATTATTTTTTAATAATTCGGCGAACAAAGATTTCTAATTTAGATTCGAGTTCACTTTCCAACTCATAAAACTGTTCATCAATGGTTTCAAATATATCTTCGTATTCACCATCCCACGAGTCGATTACTTCATTTCTTTCATCAATGTCTTTCGAGGGTTTTCCGTTAGGAAATAAAGCATTCACCTTTTTTAGAAGATTGATTACATCTTCTACATTTAATTTATGTAGGTCTTCCAATGTATCCTCTAACGTATCCGCACCATGATTGTACTTATGATTCCGCCACCATCCACACTATCAATTAACCCTCTTACGTTGTACCACGTTCTTTCATCAGGGGTAAAACTGTCATATCCGTCTTTATCGAGTTTTTCAAAAAGATTGTGCCAACGTTCTTGCCAGTCTTCATACTTTAAACCACTATTTTCTGGTTCTCCTTCTTTAAGATTACTGTCCTCTCTAGCACAGCAAAAAGCAGGGGGCGGATGCCAATCCCGTTCCCCCGCTATCGATTCCCGTTAATATACATGTTAAAAAACACAGGAATATCCTGTGTTTTTTCAGTCGGTTTACCAAGTTAACCAACCACTTGTCTTTTGGTATTTGCGTACAAGTTCATATTTTTCGCAACGAATAAATTGTTTCATTTGATTCCTATATCTACGATAATCTGGTTTCCTCTCTGCCTTTGATTCTTCGTCATAGTGGCAACCTATTAATCCCTTGCGAAAATTTCTTAATTTTTCTGTTCTTGGGTCTTTATAATTTTTGATTTTTACAATAGTCTTTCTTAAGTTGAGATGCATTTCCCAAGACAGAATTTCTTCTTTATCAAACATATTCTTCCCTGTCACGTCGGGTTAGATTACGGCTTTAGCCATTAGTACCAACGTAACTAATAGAAGAAGACCTTCGGATTGTACATACAATCACCTCATTAATTAGATATTTTTATTTTAACATGGATTAGTAAGCGATTTGACCGATTTTTTACTATCTACCAAATAGTTCGCACCAAAGCACCCCATTTAAATAGGAGTAATGATCTCCGTTAGAGCTTAATAACTAGAGTCGATAATTTCTACAGAAATGAGTCTTGAAATTGAAATGAATAGGAGTTTCTCTAAAATAAAGCACTCTTTTCTAACCTTACACCTTTAACCTTTTGGCATTCCGATAAACAGCCATACCATACAGGAAATGGTTAAAAATTCCATGAAGGCATTCAGCGAACCCATGCTATCGGTCCACAAATTACGCCATTCTTTTGACAAAGTACCACCAAGAAAAGAAAGACTAGGCTACCTTGCAAAAAACAGATGTGTCATTTGGATCCAAAACCCACCATGATGTACAATCATATTGATGCTTCACGTAAGGTTAAAGCTCTGAACTGAATGGAAGGGACGAGAATTAGGTATAAAAATGGCCTGTACCTTAGTTAACAATTGAGAGTATAGGCTTTTTCAATTTCTGTTATTCGATTTCGTAGTTTTTGATGTGGGCGGTCTGTATAGATGTCCACAATACAAAAAAACCTGTAATTTTGTATATCATTGAGAAAAACAAAAAATTACAGGTTAAGTTGACTTTAATACAGCTTATATTTAATTTGAAAATTGATCATAAGGTATACTCTTTAACATCTGAATAGCCTTTTCTTTGTCGCTGAAGGCATCAGAATTCAACACTTTTGACAGGATTTCTAAGTGCTTATAGGCATTTTCAAGATTATCCCAGTCTTCTTGAGTTATAGTTTTATTATTAAGGACATTGATATTAAAATTATTAATTTTTACTGTGATATTGCTTGTAACGGTAGAAAGATGGGAATCGGTATTATATGTTTTTATAGCAGTAGTGTCAAAAAAACTACTTAATGTTGAAGCGATATGAGCACTTGCCGTTGCATTAAATAAATCTTCTTTATTAATTGTAGTTCTATTTTGTAATACATTATTAAGAAATGATTTGGTGACATTAATCCTATTAATATAGTCATTGGAAAGTTGAATATAGGTGTTAGATGTTTGCTCGTATTCTTTTTTTAACGAAATACTATAGTAAGTAATACCAAAATTAAATATCAGACTACATACAAGGATGATATAGACCCATTTTTTGTTCATAGGATACTCCTATTATCTCTTATTTAAAATATGATCAACTGTTGCTAAACCGGACCAGCCGTAAATCGTAACAATGTTTCCGTAGGTAGATGTTGCACTATAATCTTGATATTGGGCTTTATACATTACTCGTCTCCAAAACCAAGAGCTTCATTTTTCTTATTTATTGATCGACTCAATACAGTTACTTCAGCACCCATTGCATGTGCAAATTGAATAGCTAGGTGACCAAGACCTCCCATCCCCACAATGGCAACCTTCTTCCCCAGTCCGGTGTTCCAGCGCTTCAAAGGAGAGTATGTGGTGATACCTGCACACAATAGCGGGGCTGCCACATCCAAATCCAGAGCGTCTGGAATTCGGACAACTAATCGTTCAGTTACAACAATTTTTTGGCTAAATCCTCCGTAGGTTGGATTCCCATCGTAGTCTTAACAAACTTTTCACAAAGCAAATTCTTCGGTAACTCATGTAAAACAATATCTCTTATGTTACATGCTCGGTGATCTGAGGACAAACAAAAACTGTCGTCTAAATTAGGAACGGTACGAGGGGAGCAATCTGAGTTATTGTGTTATCTTCTTTTGTTATTTTCCAAGTACCCTCATTTAATAGCTCAATCATTTTTGATTTTCTCAAATTCGTTCCTTTTACTAATGAAATAGGCAATTAAATAAATACAAATTAAAATCGGAAAGGAATAAATATATTTCCATTTTTCAGGCTCATAGACTTTTAACCACACAAAAAGTGGTTCCCCAACAAATGAACTTAGAGCAGCAAAAACAATTCCTTTGATTAGAGGATTCATTTGCGGTTTAAATTGTAAGAACAACATGACGGTTACGGGTAAAAGTGTGAAATCCCATGGAATGAAAGCAGGTAGTGTAGGAATCACGTCATAATTATAATGCCAAAAACCACGAACAACTCCAACAAAATCCAACCATGAACTAATTATAATGACAAACATTCCTGCTGTAATTAATCGAAAAGTGCTATCTTTTTTTCGAACATAAAACCAAATGACCCATGGGATAACCGTTAAGAAAACCCCTAACCACCATTGCCAAGTAAACACAACATGATCAATCCACAATTCTAATTTATCATCATGTACAGCAGCGATTCGGTCATATACTTTATCAGCTTTTTTCAGATAATCTTCGATATTTGGCATTTTATCAACCCTTTAAATTATTGGATTTCAATAATCATGATTTAAAAATTATCCCAACGATTCTATTCTTCCCTTTTATACCTTTCTATCCATTTATTATGATGATAAAAACACCAAAACAAAATCCAATCAGAAATATAGGAAAATCCCAAACTCCACCATAGTCCATGTTTCATGTACCCAGTTTTTAGAGCGACCCATTCAAGCAATATCGTGAATATTGTCCATTTGAATATGTAATACATCTTATTTCCAAAGGATTTTGTTTTTGGAAAATATTGTAGGTAAAAATAGATCACCACTAGATAGATTCCGAATTCATCGAGTATCTTTGTCCAAAACCTTTCCTTTTTGGTGGGTACAGGATACTCCCAAAGCGGGTAAATATCGATGATAAAATCTGTCACAAAGCCAAGTATCATTCCGAAATAACACGTAGAAATGAAAATGTGAAATTTATTTTTATTGGCAAAAAGAAAAAAACATATCCACGAGATCACAAATAAGATTTTAAAAAAAACCATCCCAATCCCCTCGATTCCGAAACTAAAGTTTACAAATAGTATTCCTATATTTTGTTTGCAAATTTTGTCGAATATAAATACAGAAAATACAAAATTGTGTAAACTATGTCGTGAACATTTATAGTTAACGACAAAAAGCAATTTAAAGCGATCCCCTTTTAATTTTAGATACTATTGTTAACGCCAAAAAATATTTCACAAACTTATTTACCCATTTGTTATCCACTTTTAAATCAGTTCAAACTTAGTATAATAATTGGTTAAACCACATAAAAATACATTACAGATGGGTGATAAAAGGATTTAGCTATTACGCATTCCTGACCTATAGTTGAGTAACGAAAAAACGGCTGCCGTTAAGCAACCGTATTTAAACTATGGAATCCCGTTACTTTAATAACCTCAAACTTTTTCTTAATCCGTCCCACGAATAGTCCATCCTGATCCATAAGGATTGGTTGGACTGCCCGAATCGTACGGATTCCTAGCTCCATACAGATTGTTGATTGAGTCTGGTAAATAAGGATTTCCGTAACGACCATATGGGTTGGAAATGGAATCGGGGGTCGTAAGGATTACTGCTGAGTTTCCCTCGATAGTTCCCGTCTTGGTCATAAAGAATAGGGGTATCGGATTCATTACTGAATTGGGACTGTAAGGACTTCCGTATTTGCCATACTCATTGTGAATGCTATCGGGATCATAAGGGTTCTCGTACCCGGAGTAGGGATTGCTGGTCAATCTTCCAATTTCCTCCCCCGTTTCGGAACCATAATCCTGCACATGAGAGTAGAAAGAGCGTGTGGTGCCTCCAAAAGAAGTTTAATCCCTTTTATAGTGCCATCACTTATTAAACTAAACTGCCAATCTTCAATAACAATAAGAAAAAAGAGCTGCTTTACAGCTCCTAAAATATCGAATCCCGTTTGCGGAACAAAAAGATTAGATTCTAAAAAATGATTGGACGTATTGGAGAATCGTGGATTATCGAACATATTGAGGTTGACGTAGCATCTATTAAACGAAAGGTGAAGCAGTCTCATAGAATCATATATCATGTACATTACGTGAAATATTTTTTCAGTTTTTAAGTTTTGCTATTCGTTTACCAACAAGATTTCCTCTCTTTAGTTTTTGAGGAAATTTTATTAAATTACTAAATTTCGGCTTTACTTCTTTTAAATCGAAATTTATCATCTTCCGACCTCATTTATTGCTTTTGTTAAGACTATATCAAAAACCATGACTTATTACGTTAATCTGCCAATAGTTCAGTAAGAAAAAGGAGGAGCAGCCATGACAGCCACTCCTCCCTCCATTCGGTGTATCCTTCCCTTTTCGCCTAGACTTTTTTATGACTATTCCGCTCTATTTCCATTATTTCACTGATGAATTTTTGTTAAAACTTTTGTATAAATAGTACATGCCCTATCGCTAAATCTATAACCTCGAAATCTGTTAATCTATCACATCATGAAAATCATTAAAGGAGTTTAGAGCTAATGAAAAAATGGTTTGTTCTTATCTTGTCATTTGCTCTTCTGTTAACAGGTTGTGTACAAAATGCTCCGTTTGTAGCAGATGCTTTGAAAAAGAGCTTTCATACCGCTTCTTATGAGGCAACGAGCACTTTTACCTTAGATACAAACTTACCTGTGGAAGACAAAAACGTTAGAGAATTTTTACAAATATTAAAAAACGGTGTCAATGTTCAGATTGAGCAGTCCAATGAACGTAATGCTCATCTCAGATTATCTTTGGTGGACCCCAAACCCATTTTGGGTACGACCCTATGGCCTCAGAAGGTGAAGCCATCATTTGATTTATACGTTCAGGGAAATGATACTTTTTTCAAATCGTCTGTTGATCGTAAGTATTTGAGCATACCTGCAGAAAACTCAATGACTCCATATGGACTAAATGCTCTTCCCCAAAAATTAATGGAAGATTATTTGGTTGAAACTAAGTTTAATTTGAAGAATGCCGGTATTATGGGGAAAAAGACGATAATATTACCAAATGGGAAAAAAGAGAACACCACTCACGTCAGACTCTTCTTTGAATTGGATGAAGCATTGGACTGGCTCTCTTATACTCTCCAGTACATGAGCAACCATCCAGAACTTGAAACACAATTTAATAGCTTAAGTTCAAATATGCCTTCAGGCGAAATAGATGGAAACAGTCTAAAGCAGACCTTAATGGATATGGCTGCCGAGCTGAAAGCATTAGATGTAAACCAATTGAAAAAGGATGGATGGGACTTTAATCTCATACTTGAATTCTGGATCAATTCAGATAAACATATTGTTCAAAGCAACAGCACAGCATTAATGAAAATGCCTGCTTCTGTCTTCTATGATATGGGAATCATTACAAAAGCAGGGTATAAATCTATTTACTTTAAAGTCAATTCCAAGGACCAATACTGGAATCAAAATAAGAAAGTAGTATATTCCCTTCCAAAAAAGAATCAAATTATTCCGTTTGACCAATTGATGGAGAATCCTCAAAGTATAGACAACTTTTCTACAGGCAGTCCGATCCGAACACTAGGTGAATCTGTTCTGTTGCCAATGGAATAAACACTTTTATACCTGATGGTTCAAGAAAAAAAGATGTCTTTGTGATTAAGGAAAAGGACGGGAAATCCCCGTCCTTTTTCACGTGTTTAGTACGATCTATATTCAGTCAAGAATTATGTAAAAATTTTTGCATCAGGACTATGAGCCACTTATGGCTCTTTTTGTGATGCTATCCTGCCCTTTAGCGCAGCAAAAAAGCAGGGGATGGATGCCGACCCGTTCCCTGCTATCCGTTAGTTCAATCGCTGAAAACAGCGATCTTTTATTCTATGTATTGTTGGATCTCATTTTTATCTACGGTAACATCTTCAGCAGCCGATCCATTATCCGCTATCACTCGTTTCCCATAAAGAAAATGATGATTCCACCAACCTTTTTCCAGATTAGCATGCATTATTGAGTCCGTCACGCCAATCCCTTTTTGATAGGTATGAATGAACATGATCTCACCATTCGCTTTGACCTCCTTGACGATCCCCACATGTCCATTTCGACGGTAGTCATCTTTTGCATACTTTTTTGCCGTCCCGGCTGTCGAGAAAAACACAAGGTCTCCACGTCGCAACTCTTTCCGTGAAAGTACCTTGTCTCCATCATAGAGGAATTGCGGACGAGACGCCCTCTTTAAAGTAATACCATTTTTCCAAAAAACATATTGGGTCAATGAAGAACAATCAAACACATCTGTTCGCCCTGCTTTGGCTCCATACTCATAATCGACGCCATAAAACTTTTCGGCTAAATGAATGACTTCATCTACTTTGGCTTGCCATCCAGCCGGAGTTCCGGTTTGGGTATCTAAGGGAATGCCGGGACCTTCTTCTTGTGCTACCTCGTCAGGCGAAGTAGGCTCGATGATCAAATTTTCTGTAAGAATGATCGCCTTTTTTTCTTTATCATTCCATTGAACTTCAGCGCCAAATGCTTCTGCTGCATAACGTAGCGGAACATAAGTACGCGAGTCGATGATCTCTGATTCATATTGGCCGATCCGAAAATACAGCTTTTCCTTATCCTTATTCAACGTGATGCTTTGCTTTGTTTCATTCCATACCACTCCATAGCCAAGCTGTTCTGACAAAAAACGGACAGGAACAATAGTCCGGCCGTTCTCATTTACAAAGGGCCGTGCATCCGGAAAATCACTCGTTTTTCCATTTACGCTAACGGCTACACTTGTTCGCTCAGCTCCCTCAGCATTATTTACAGATCCCAAGTAAAAAGCGAGCGTAAGGCTTAACAGGGAGTATAGCCCAGTTTTTGACATGATCTTTTACCTC
>NZ_JAKFCQ010000048.1:0-2922 GCF_036676585.1 Robertmurraya sp. | reverse complement strand
GTGGATCTATATGACAGAATGGAATACATCCCGTTCAAAAAACTCGATTCCTTCTTTAAAGAAAATCTGTAGAAAAAATAAGGTAATTGGAGATGAAACGCTCAAATCTAGTTTCGTTTGCGGAGGGTGAGTTTACACTCACCCTTTTCTGTTTATTAATAACCTTAATTAATTCAGGAGTTTCATATTTGTTATCTTTAAACATACAAAAAACTCTCACTCATTAATTACTAGCTGAAGGATATGTTTTTGTTAGAGATGTACCATCTGTGGGTAAAACAATGATGGTGCGTGTTCTCGCAAAATCATTCAATAATAAAAGATAAATTAATTAGCTATATATAGGATTTGAGTTACATTAGAAAAAATGCAAACTGTGATTATACTTCTAATGCTAGTATGATCCTGAACATTCCTAAAGTTAAATAATGGAGGCAATTTTATGAGAAAAAGGCGTAAATGGATAGTTTTGATTTTACTGGCTACTTTAACCTTTCTAACAGCTTGCGGTAACAAAGAAAGTGAAAACAACATTAGTACCGAGGATAATAGGAGTACCAACAAAGATGGTGAACAAATAGATTCAACTGAATCAGATAACGAAACTAATCAAGGTTCTACATTAGATAATGAAGACTCTGATACTGCAGGAGATGTAAGAATAAAAATATCTTTTAACAACGAAGAAGTCATAGTAAAAATGTTTGATAATCCAACGAGCAGGGATTTTTTGACATTACAACCACTTACGATAACATTAGAAGATTATGCAAGTACAGAAAAAATACATTACCTATCAAGGGAATTATCAACGGAAAAAGCACCATCAGGTAGTGATCCGTCAGTTGGAGATTTTGCTTACTATTCTCCATGGGGGAATATAATTATATATTATAGAGATTTCGGCTATTCGAATGGACTTATTAAATTAGGCAAGATTGAATCTGGAGTAGAAAAGTTTGAAAGTATTCCTGATAATATTCCTGTTACAATTGAAAAAATTAATTAAAGCAATGCGTTTTATAGTTTCAGTATTATGACAAACTTCGATTAATTATTCGATCACCATTGCTACCCTTTATTGCCATTTGTTCTAAGGCTTCTCCATGAGGACCTTGTAGAATCCAATAAAGAATTTCCTTAGTAAATAGAGGAGCTGTACCGGTATATGTTTAGGATTTTCTACCAACCGGGCTAACCTAAGTACAGCATCCAACAGAACTGGCTCTACTTTGCTTACAAACATAGCACGTTTGGCGTTTTTTTTCTGTCCTATACGAATATCAGGATCACTTAAAACCTCTAAAACTTGATTCGGTGTAAATTCAAGTTTTAGAGCCAAATACGGAATGTCTGAAGAGGCTTTAATAATTTGCCCGGTAACCGGCAAGTCAACAGATGCAACAATGTAATTACTAGGACCGTACCTAAAGTGCTCCTCCGCAAGTATTACTTCCTTTTCCCCCTGAACGATAACACAAAAGGATGTTTCGTTCACTCTAGCAATAGGTTCCGTAACAACTGATTCACGGATTAAATATAAGGATGGAACAACAGTCGGATGAACCCCGTCACTCTCAGAATAACGTTTAATAAGTTTGGCAAGTTCATGCTGCTGTTTACAGATTTCTTCAGACATTTCAGATTCTCCTTATTCCAGCATCTTCTACAGTCCCATTTTATTGCATATTCGTCTATTGTGTAAATGCTAGTGAGAGGAATAGGCAAAAACTTGATGTGATTGTGTTAAGAGGTTCTTTATTAACTGTTGTATAGTTTGAACAAGGAAGGATGATTATGAAAAAGTCCTTTTATTTAATGCGACATGGACAAACTTTGTTTAATGTAAGAAGAAAAATTCAAGGTGCTTGTGATTCTCCTTATACAGAATTAGGAAGACATCAAGCGGAAGTAGCGGGTCAATATTTTAAAGATATTCCAATAGACCAAGCATACCGAACAAAAATTTTTGAATAATCTTAATTTTTTGTCATAAACCAATCAATCCTGTATAGTTAATTAATGGGTAAGTCTAAATTTGAACTTGGAGTACTTTTAGAGATTTTTCTATATAAGTTTTGACAGGAGGTAGGTGGCCTTTTTGGGACTTCTTGTAAAAAATTCAACCCAAGTTCATATCTAGTTATTACGAAACAATTAACTCTGTAATTAAGGATGATGCGAGTTGAAAATTAAAGAGCAAACAATCTTTAACCACAAAGGAAACAGGATTAAAACTGAAGACAAAGAGATTAATATTATTGCTAAATTAGAAGAACCGTTGATTGTTGTCTTAGGAGATGTGCTAAGTGAGGAAGAATGTAATGCATTGATTTCTTTATCAAAAGACAGGGTGGAACGTTCAAAAATCGGCGCTAATCGTGAAGTTGATGATATAAGAACAAGTAGTGGGATGTTTTTTAAAGAAGGAGAAAGCGAACTTGTTACAAGAATTGAAAAGAGAGCATCACAAATTATGAATATCCCTTATGAACACGGAGAAGGCCTACACATTCTTAACTATAAAGTAGGGCAAGAGTATAAGGCACATTTTGATTTTTTTTCATCCCAAAATAAACAGGTGTCAAATCCAAGGATAAGCACTCTTGTCATGTATTTAAATGATGTAGAAGAGGGAGGGGAAACATATTTCCCTAAATTGAATTTGACAATTAACCCTCAAAAAGGAATGGCTGTGTATTTTGAGTATTTTTATGAAGAACAAACGTTAAATGAATTGACGTTTCACGGAGGTGCTCCAGTAATAAAAGGGGATAAGTGGGCTGCGACTCAGTGGGTAAGGCGTAGGAAGATGATTTAATAGCGTCAACCTTCATAATTTAAAGGTTATCTAAATACCATATATAACTCAAGAAACACCCTTTGAAGCACAAGGCGTTCGCTATTGCATTTCAAAGGGTG
>NZ_JAKFCQ010000047.1:0-23312 GCF_036676585.1 Robertmurraya sp. | reverse complement strand
TGCCTCTTTGTTTTCTAAGTCAAAGAGACCCCCTAAAGTCCGCTAATTTCTTAGCTGTTTTTTCAAGCTCATTACGAATATCTGCTAATTCCATGATTGTGCCACCTCTATAAGAATTTTAATAAAATCGTTTTCCATAAAAAGAGGACGGTAGATTCTGTTGCTACCGACCCTCTATTTTATTATGTTAGTGTTTAATTGGACTGGGAATTGTGTGGTGATTCGCAAGTATTTTGTGAGAATCGCAAATATAATGTTGAATCGCAAGTAAATTTCGAGAATCGCAAATATATTTTTGTAATCGCAAGTAAATCCCGAGAATCGCAAATATATTTTTGTAATCGCAAGTAAATCCCGAGAATCGCAAATATATTTTTGTAATCGCAAGAAAATCTTGAGAATCGCAAATATATTTTTGTAATCGCAAGTAAATCCTGAGAATCGCAAATATATTTTTAAAATCGCATATAAATCTTGAGAACCGCAACTATTTTTCTATAATCACAAACAAAACCTTCAAAATCGCAACTTTCTCTTCAAAAATTAATGCAAACTCACAACATGGCGACCATTCTTGTCCTAAAATTACCTTAATGCCAAAAATCCAGCCACTTTTATTGCCCCTAGTCTAAGCTTCCGCAGCAGTTTTTATACTTTTTGCCGCTTCCGCAAATACATGGGTCGTTACGGCCGACATCCATTGCCTTGGTTACTGGCTTTTTCTTGACTGCCTTTTCGCCGTCTTCCTTTGGGTTGACTGCTTGGCCCTTGGCAACTTCTTGACGCTCTAGGTTGTTGCGGATTTCGGCCTTCATGACGTACTTCGCTACATCCTCTTCGATGGCTGCGATCATGCTTTCGAACATTGCAAAGCCTTCGTGGTTGTATTCGCGAAGTGGGTCGATTTGACCGTACGCACGTAAGTGAATTCCTTGACGAAGCTGATCCATTGCATCGATGTGGTCAATCCACTTAGAGTCAACAGCACGAAGCACGACAACCTTTTCGAATTCACGCATTTGCTCGAATGAAAGCTGCTCTTCTTTTTCGTCGTAGCGCTCCTTCACTTTCGCAAGAATCAATTCTGCCATGGCCTCTGGCTCTTTATTTTTCAGGTCATCAACTGTTACGTCACCTTCGTGAAGAAGATTTCCATTCACATAGTCAATAATACCTTGCAGGTTCCATTTGTCACGGTCCTCAAAGCTTGGTGTGTGAACTTCTACACTGCGGCTTACAACCGTTTCAATCATTTTTTCTACGATTTCACGCAGGTTCTCAGACTCAAGCACTTCATTTCTTTGCGTGTATAAAATTTCACGTTGCTGACGAAGCACATCGTCGTAAGAAAGTAGCTGCTTACGCGCATCGAAGTTGTTTCCTTCTACACGTTTTTGTGCGGATTCTACGGCTCTTGATACCATTTTACTTTGGATCGGCTGAGAATCGTCCATTCCAAGACGTGTCATCATCGCCTTCATATTATCAGAACCGAAGCGGCGCATCAGCTCATCTTCCATAGATAGATAGAACTGTGTTACCCCTGGATCCCCTTGACGACCCGAACGTCCACGAAGCTGATTATCAATACGACGGCTCTCATGGCGCTCCGTACCAATAACGGCTAATCCGCCAACCTCTTTTACGCCTTCACCAAGCTTAATATCCGTACCACGACCAGCCATGTTGGTAGCGATCGTAACCGCACCCTTATGACCTGCTTCAGCAATGATTTCTGCCTCGCGCTCATGATTCTTCGCATTTAGTACATTATGGCGAATACCTTTTTTCGTTAGGTATTTTGAAATTAATTCAGATGTTTCAATCGCAACGGTACCAACAAGAACGGGTTGACCCTTGCTGTTTCGCTCAGCAATATCCTCCACAACGGCACGGAATTTTCCGTCCATTGATGCGTAGATTAAATCGGCACGGTCATCACGGGCAATCGGACGATTCGTAGGAATGACAACCACATTCATATTATAAATATTGCGGAATTCCTCTTCCTCTGTTTTCGCTGTCCCCGTCATTCCTGACAATTTTTCATACATACGGAAGTAGTTCTGGAACGTAATCGTTGCAAGCGTCATGCTTTCGTTTTGAACCTCAAGACCTTCTTTCGCTTCAATCGCTTGGTGAAGACCATCGCTATAACGACGACCCTTCATGAGACGACCCGTGAATTGGTCAACGATCACGATTTCTCCGTCCTGCACCACATAGTCTACATCTAAATGCATGCTCGCATGTGCCTTCAGCGCTTGTCCGATATGATGATTCAACGCTACGTGACGAATGTCGAATAAGTTTTCAATTCCAAACGCACGCTCCGCTTTGTTGATTCCATCTTCCGTAAGCTGAACACCCTTCGTCTTTTCATCGTACGTGAAGTCTTCCTCTTTTTTCAGCGTACGAACAAACGCATTCGCTTGAATATATAGGGCTGTCGACTTTTGAGCCGAACCAGAAATGATCAATGGTGTACGTGCTTCGTCAATTAGGATCGAGTCCACTTCGTCAATGACCGCGTAATAAAGTGGACGCTGTACTTTTTGCTCTTTGTACAGAACCATGTTATCGCGGAGATAATCAAAGCCAAGTTCATTGTTCGTGGAATACGTAATATCACAAGCATACGCGGCTTGCTTTTCTTCTTTAGAAAGGCCGTTTGTGTTTAGACCAACCGTTAAGCCTAAGAACGTATAAAGCTGACCCATTTCTGTCGCGTCACGGCTTGCCAAGTATTCGTTCACCGTTACGACGTGAACACCTCTTCCAGACAAGGCGTTTAAGTATACAGGCATGGTAGACGTTAACGTTTTCCCTTCCCCAGTCTTCATCTCGGAAATGTTCCCTTCATGAAGAGACGCGCCCCCCATTAGCTGAACAGGATACGGGTATAGTCCAAGAACACGCTTGGCCCCTTCGCGAACAACGGCAAACGCTTCAACAAGCAAATCATCAAGTGACTCTCCACCTTGATAGCGAGTCTTGAACTCATCCGTCTTAGCACGAAGCTCGTCATCGCTCAACGCTTCCATTCTTGGTGCTAATTTTTCAATCTCTTCACTCAGTTTGGTTAGACGTTTTAATTCTCTTTTATTCGGATCAAACACTTTATTTAACATTCCAAGCATTTAGAACGCTCCTTTTTGGTGATGGCTATTATGTAAAAAAATCGCCAAGTTGCATGGCGAAACTTCGTTATTCAAATGTTTACCTATTATTTTATCACTTTTGGGTATTCAGTGCCAATAAGAGCTAGAAAGTGTTACTTTAAATACTCGTCCTCTTCCAGCTCAATCTGCAGGTCTTCTAATATCATCGCTCGGAGTTCTCGTAACTCAGGAGCTAGCGTGGTCTTTAAGTCCTTGACGATTCTTCCAAGACTGGTAGCAGATACTCCCGTCTCTAAGGCAAACTCATTAATCGTAAGGTCAACTAACGGATGAACCTCCATTGCCACATACTGAACAGCTGCTACGTACACAGACTTATTTTTCACCTGCTTTGGCTTGATTTGACAATAACGATTCCAAAGCGCGATTCCCGTTCCTGTTAGTTCTGGTGGCGACCCGTAGCTCTTAAACTCTTGTATTAACAGCTCAGCAATCACCTTTTGAACAGGAAGTGGCCATTTGAAGTTGTCAATGTTCACTTCAGCAGATAAAAATTGAATTTCGTTCATCACATAAAGAAGCTGATTTTTCAAAAACTCGATCGGATCATCGTACTTACTTTCAGCGAACTCCTGCTTGATAAACTCCTCATCCCTTTGATCGGACTCCCCTTCAAGGTCGAAGAAGGTCGGGAAAAAGATCCACTCGTCTCGATAAGGAACGATAAATCCGAAGATGAAGGAATTTGGCTCTGCCGCTGATGGCTGAAGAAGCTTAATTTGAAGATGCTCATCGGTCAGCGTGTCCTTCATAGTTACACTTGTTGGCGTGAGCTCAAGCATTCTCCCTGCTACCGGGCGAGGGCTGTGCCATGAAGCGACGATGTCTCGCAAACTCGCTCTTGTGACCGTTTTATCACGGTGATTGATGAAGTCTTGTAAAAACGTCCTATTTTTGTCTACTAGTTTGAAAAGAGCAAACCACACCGTGTGGATAAATCCAAAAAATTCAATTTCCTTTTCGTCGTCCACGAGCGCCGGGAGGACATACCGATCAAAATCCTCATCGATTTCATCACCGTACATATAATCGACGTCGCTGATGATCTTTGCCTGAATTTGCTCAATCTCACGTTCAATGAGTGAGTTAATAGAAATGGCTTCTTTTAAGCCACAACATTTTTTATATTTTTTCCCGCTCCCACATGTACATGGTGCATTTCGATTAAATGATGCTGCCATTCGGTTCTCCTTCTTTATCCAAATCTCTTACCCTTTAGTGTAAACGATTCTGGTGGAATACAAAAGCGGTTCGGTAGAAAATGGGTTGTATTTTTCCAAATAAAAAAGCACTTCTTCGTTTGGAAGAAGTGCTGGGCTATTATTTTACTAGTTCTAACTCAATTGGGATAAACTCCTCTACAGTCTCACCATTTGCTACTTTAATAGCAGTAGTTATTCCGTTCTGACCAATAAGAGCTGGTTTTTGTGCAACAGTTGCTGTCATTCTTCCGTCTTCTACAGCCTTAACTGCATCATCCGTTGCATCAAATCCAACGACAACCACATCTGTTAGACCTGCTGCTTCAATTGCTTGAAGAGCACCTAGCGCCATTTCATCATTATGAGCAAATACTGCTTGAATGTCTTTGTTTCCTTGAAGAATATTTTCCATAACTGATAATCCTTTTGCCCGATCAAAATCAGCTGTTTGTTTTGCTGCAACTTCTAACGTGCTAACTGCGTCAACTGCTTCATGGAAGCCAGCACCACGTTCACGTGCTGCTGATGAACCTGGAATCCCTTCAATTTCAACCACTTTTCCTTCATTTCCGATTTGCTCAAGAATAAATTCACCAGCCATCTTTCCTCCAGCAGTATTGTCAGAAGCAATGTGTGAAACGACTTCTCCACCTTCAGCACTTCGATCTAAAGTAATTACTGGGACGCCTGCACTGTTAGCAGATTCAATGGCTGCCACTACGGCTGCTGAATCTGTTGGGTTAACAAGCAATACGTCTACCCCTTGTTGAAGTAAATCTTCGATGTCATTTACTTGCTTTGCTGAATCATTTTGTGCATCTACCACTACGATTTCAATTCCTTGTGCCTCTGCTTCTTCTTCAGCACCTTCTTTTAATGTTACAAAGAACGGATTGTTTAAGGTTGAGATAGAAAGACCGACTTTAACTGTTTCACTTTTCGTTCCACTAGCTTCTTTTGCCTCTTTAGATGAACCTGGAGGCTCTGTTGAACAGCCAGCTAACAAAATCATAAACATCGCAAGAAATACAAAACCTTTGAACATCTTCTTCATATAAAGACCCCCTAATAATAGTTGAATGATTTATGCTGCTTTTTTTCGATCTAGTAAGACGGCAAGTAAAATGACACCTCCTTTTACCACTTGTTGATAAAAGGAGCTCACATTCATGATGTTTAATCCATTATTTAATACTCCAATAATTAGAGCACCTATTAACGTTCCAAAAATCCAACCTCGTCCGCCAGAAAGACTTGTTCCTCCTAGTACAACTGCTGCAATGGCATCTAATTCATAGGAAGCCCCTGCTGTCGGTTGAGAAGAATTCAATCGTGAAGCTAGAATAATCCCAGCTAATGCGGATAAAAGGCCAGTGATTGAGTAAATCCAGACCTTCACTCGATCGACACGAATACCAGAAAGTATGGTTGCTTCTTCATTCCCACCAATCGCATACACTCTACGTCCAAATGTCGTTTTCTTTAAAATAAAGTATAAAATGAAGTATGCCGCCATCATATAAATCACAGGTACGGGAATCCAAGACACATACCCTTTCCCCATCATTTCAAATAAGGCACTATCAGATAGTCCTGTAATCGGACGTCCATCTGAATACACCAAAGTTAAACCTCTAAAAATAGTCATGGTTGCTAGTGTTGCAATGAATGGAGCAACCTTCCCTTTGGTAATGATGAATCCATTAATCGCTCCCATGATCGCTCCTGCCAATAATCCAATTAATATTGCTAATATTGGATCCATTCCTCCAGCTAGTAAACTAGCAGTTATCGCAGAAGATAACGCCAAGATCGAACCAACAGAAAGGTCAATTCCACCAGTTAAAATAACAAAGGTCATACCAAACGCAATAAGTGCATTAATTGATACCTGGCGCATAACATTTAGGATATTATCGACCGTCATAAAATTATCGCTAACAATAGCTAAAACAAACGTGATGATAAATAACCCGATTAACGGTCCCAATTTTTGAAGATTTGACACCTTTAATGAGGACGCTTTCATTTTACTTCCCTCCAGTTGCTGCATGCATGATTTTTTCCTGATCTGCTTCGTTTCTTGATAAGGTCGCTGATACCTTTCCTTCATGAATAACTAGAATTCGGTCACTCATCCCTAATATTTCAGGTAACTCCGAAGAAACCATAATAATCGCAACACCTTGTTTTGTAAGTTCGTTCATTAATTGATAAATCTCTTTCTTCGCCCCAACGTCAACTCCCCGCGTTGGTTCATCTAAAATTAAAATTTTCGGTTGAATTCCTAACCATTTTCCAATCACGATTTTCTGTTGATTTCCACCACTTAGTGATTTAACAGATAAATGTTGGCTTGCTGTCTTTACGTGCAGCTTTTGGATGAGGTCCTCCACAAACTCTTCTTCTTTTTTGGCAGAAATGACACCCTTATTAGAAACGCTCAAGAAGTTGGTTAGTGTAAAGTTTTCTCGAACGGAAAGTCCAAGAACGAGCCCTTCATTCTTCCGGTCCTCTGTAATAAAGCCAATTCCATACTGTATGGCCTCGTAAGGAGATTTGATGTTTGTTTCCTTTCCATCAATTAACACTTTCCCACTTGAAATCGAGCGGTATCCGAAAATGGCCTCCATAATTTCTGTTCGCCCTGCTCCCATCAGCCCTGCAACACCGAGGATTTCCCCTTGTTTAACAGAAAAACTAATTCCTTCAAAGCTTCCTTTGCTCGTTAAATTCTCGACTTGTAATCTAGTAGAACCTAGCTCCGGAACCCTTTCTGGAAAACGCTCACCCAACTGTCGCCCTACCATCATTTTGACAATCTCATCAAAGTTGGTTTCTGGAATTGCCTTCGTTCCTATAAACTGACCATCCCGGAGAACAGAAATACGATCACAAATTTCAAAGATTTCATCCATCCGGTGAGAGATATAAACAATCCCGACTCCTTGCTCTCTTAAGGAATTAATTACTTGAAAAAGAGCATGTATCTCTCTGTCTGTCAAAGCAGCGGTTGGCTCATCCATAATAAGGACCTCCGTGTTAGCTGCAACAGCTCTAGCAATCTCGATCATTTGCTGTTGACCGACTGAAAGAGTACCGGCTTCCACATCTGGGTCGATATCAATTCCAAGGCGATTTAAGTATTCCCTCGTTTTTGTCTTCATTTCTTTGTACTTAATAATCCCAGTCTTCCCGATCGTTAATTCTTTTCCTAGAAACATATTTTCTGTAACAGATAGATAAGGGATAATATTTAGCTCCTGATGAATAACCGCAATTCCTGTATGTTCGGCTTCTTTTGTATTCTTAAAATGGACCTCTTTGCCTCTAACCAAAACCGTTCCAGTATCTCTTTCGTATATCCCTGTTAAAATTTTCATTAACGTTGATTTACCTGCTCCGTTCTCACCCATTAACGCGTGAACTTCCCCTGGTAAAATCTCAAATTCTACATTTTCTAACACCCTATTACCCGAAAACGCTTTACTAATTCCGCGCATCTGAACTAGAGGTTGTTGTGTCATTTAGAAAGTCACTCCTGCATGTAGAATAATGTTGGCATATGGTGTGATTTCTCCTGTACGAATCACAGCTTTTGCTTGTTTTGTTTGTTTTTTCAATTCTTCATGGGATACATATGTAATCGTTTGGTGTTGGAATAGATCTACAATATCTTGTTTCACACCAGGGTTTTTTTCATGTATCTCTTCTGCTAAAGTGATTTTTTCAACCACCATATCCTCCAAAATAACTTTTAACGTATCAATAAAAGTGGGAGTACCTTGTTTTAATGAAAGATCTATACGAATCGTTTCATCAGGGATTGGTAACCCACAATCAGCGATCACAATCGTATCTGTATGGCCCAATCTTGATAAAACCTCTGATATATGGCTGTTTAACATTCCTTGTCTTTTCATTTGCCTACACCCTTTCGTAAGTTAAGAAACTCTTTTACCTCTGCTATTGTTGGCATTCCACCCTGAGCTCCAAGCTTAGTGACAGATAATGCCCCTACAGCATTAGCAAATTTACAAGCTTCCTCTAGTGACATTCCTTCACTTAGTGACAATGCAAGTGCCCCATTAAAAGAATCTCCTGCTCCCGTTGTATCTACCACATCTACTTTGAAACTAGGAATCTCTTTTTCTACTCCATCTTGAAATAACATGACTCCTTTAGATCCCTTTGTAACGATACACTTTGCTTTGATCGCTTTTAGTTCTTCCTCCGTCAACTCCGGTGAGCTCAACAATAACTCTTGCTCATGCTCATTTGGTGTGATGTAATCGATCTGATCTAATAGCTCCTTCGGTAAGGCCTGAATCGGAGCTGGATTTAAAATGATTTTTACATGATGCTTTTTGGCGATTTTTACTGCCTCAACCACACTTTCCAATGGTATTTCTAGTTGGAGAAGCAGGATATCACTTTCAGCTATTACCTGTTCAAAGCTTCGAACATACTCAGGAGTGACAGCGAAATTCGCTCCTGGGACAACAATGATACTGTTATCACCGTTGGATAATGTTATGGATGCCGTTCCAGTTGTCGTATGTGTAACCGGTTTCACATACGACGTAATAACTCCTTCAGTTGTTAAACCTTCCTTCAGTTGGCTTCCAAAAGCATCTTCACCTACACAACCTATCAACGTAACCTCAGCCCCAAGTCTCGTTGCAGCAACCGCTTGATTGGCTCCTTTTCCACCTGGAATGGTGAAAAAGGATTCCCCCATCAACGTCTCGCCGAGCTTTGGTACTCGGCTTGTTTTCGTGACAAGATCCATATTAATACTCCCTATAACTAGTACCTTCTTTTTCAATTCACTCACCTCTTGTTTTAGTTGATTGACCTTTATCTATAGTCACCTCTAACTGATGATGCTTCTTCTCAATCGCCCTACCCTCAATTAAGTCTAATAGCGTTTGAGCTGCTACCGAGCCAATTTCATAGATCGGTTGAGCAATCGTTGTAATTTCTGGATTGGTCATCTTACAAAGACTGATTCCATCAAAACCTATAACAGAGAGATCTTCAGGAATCCTCTTTCCAAGCTGCATGGCCGCTTTTATGACTCCAACAGCCATTAAATCATTTCCGGCAAAAATCCCATCAATATCTGGGTTCTCTTCTAACAGCTTTCTTGTCACCTCTGTGGTTTGTTCAATATTAAAGTTTCCACATCGGACGTAGTCTGTTTCAAACCATGACTCACTTTCTACTTCATTCAAGTAACCAAGGTAACGATCTTCCGCACTTGTAATGTTTTTAGGCCCGCGAATATGGGCAATTTTCTTACATCCAGTTGATTTTAAGTATTGAACAGCTCTCTTGGCACCCTCTATATTATTTACCGATACACAAGGGATGGCTGGATCAATAAATCGGTCCACCGCTACAATGGGAATACCCTTTTCTTCTATGTATTGAGGAGTCAATGTTGAAGTCACGACGATTACGCCATCCACATATTTTTGTTTCATTACCTCAAAGTATTTCTTTTCTTTCTCTGAGTTATCATCAGAGTTACACAAGATTAATGTGTAATCTTTACTACTTAAAACATCCTCAATCGCTCTTGCCACCTCTGGAAAGAAAGGATTCGTTATATTTGGGACAATTAAAGCAATTGTCATCGATTGTTTTTTAAAAAGGCTTCGGGCCACCGAATTTGGTTTATAATCTAATTCCTTTATGACCTTTAAAACTTTCTTTCTTGTTTCTTCGTTTACATAGCCAGTACTATTCAACACTCTTGATACAGTTGCAACTGAGACCTTCGCTTCTTCTGCAACCTTCTTGATTGTACTCAATTACTTCACCTCAAGTTTCCAACTGTGTAATAGATGTGTAACCGGTTACACATCGGGTAAAAAAATAATCTATTGTTGATTAGATTTATATGTAACCCGTTACACATATTGTAAACGCTTACCATTTGGGTTGTCAATCATAAATATAATAGTTGTTACACTTAAGCTAACCAATTAAAAAACCGCTAAGGAACTTGACTTATATTTTGTATTGATTAATTAGACTTTCTTATCTTTATAAAAAGGACTTCTCTCTCAAGAAGTCCTTTCCCAAACACTTTATTTCTTCACAGTGGCTATCGCTTTTCCAACCACTAAATACTTTCCTACATATCCTCGTAATTCAAGCTGCGCTTCTCCAGGAGTCCAAGTAAAGTCTGAACGTTCAAACTTGAAATGTCCTTTTTCAGCTTGCTTATACAAACCGTTATTATCTGTAACAGGAGATACATCATCTAATGTTACTGACGAGACATTAAATGTGTAGGCTTGGAATTCTTTTGGTAGAGTTGCTTTTACCGTAAAAATCCCCTTGTTTCCGTTAATTACTCGAGGTAATACCTCAAGAGAAACTGGGATATAGACAACAATGGTTTTCTGTACGACTGTTGACCAACCAGCAGCATCTGTTACTTTTACACTAAACTTGTACTCACCTGGTTGATCTAATGACACTTGGTCTTCCTTTTTATACGTTTGACCGTTAAACGTTACCTCTTCAACCGCTATTCCAGATAGGTTATCCTCTGCTAGGTAATTTAAAGTAACTGTTTCTCCCAACTCGTACTCCCCTTTTACGTCAAGCAAAAGAGTTGGCGCTGTTTTATCAATCTTTACTTCAATTGATTTCACTTCTTCTACATTTCCAGCAGCGTCAACAGAGTAGTAAGAAACGGAGTTAACCCCTTCTTTATCTACAGTAAAAGTTGAGCCTTCCATATATTCAGATCCATTAACTGAATAGTATATTACTGCAACTCCACTATGCTTATCTTCAGAAGCAAGAGAAACCACGACTGGTTCCTTGGACCACTTTTCAGATACATCAGAAACAGTTATTGGTACTGTCTTGTCAAGCTTCACTTCTGCTGTTTTCACATCTTCCTTGTTACCAGCTATATCCACTGAATAATATGATATAGTGTTAATTCCTTCCTTATCTACTAACAGACTTGTACCTTCTACATAATCAGAGCCATTGATAGAATAATAGGTTGTTTCTACACCACTATTATCATCAGAAGCTACTAATTTAACATTTACCGCTTCCTTCACCCAAATAGTTGGAAGGTCTGCTGTAGTAATTGGAGCTGTTTGATCAATATTCACTTCGACCGTTTTAACTGCTTCTTTATTACCTGCAGCATCAACTGAGTAATAAGAGATCTTGTTTACTCCTTCTTCAGTCACTTCAATAGAAGTACCTTCTACATACTCTGAACCATTAAGTGAATAATAGGTGTTTAACACTCCACTTAATTCATCACTTGCCGTTAACTCTACTGTATATGATTGTGCTGCTGTAGGGATTTCATTTACTTCCGTTGTTGGTGCTGTTTTATCAATTTTCACTAGTGCTGTTTTTACTTCCTCCATGTTGCCCACTTTATCAATAGAGTTGTAAACAATCTTGTTGATGCCCTCATTCGCAACTAAAACCGATGTTCCTTCAACGATAGGTCCATCATTTAATGAATAATACGTATGAGCTACGCCCACTTCGTTATCCGTTGCTGTGAATTCTACTAACGTATCTTGATTGACCCATTCAGCTGGAGCATTCACTGTTGTGACTGGTGCCTCTTCATCAATAATTAACTTAGCTAATACGGTTTCGGATGGCTTAGATTCTCCAAAAGAGTTACTGTAAGATGTTACATAATATAAATGGTTAGCGTACGTTAGATTATTAATGGTGTAAGATAGATTATTAATTTTCTCAGCAACTAATACAGGCTCACCATTAATCACTTCGTAAATATTGTATCCATTAGCATAAGTAACAAAATCCCAAGTGATTCTTGCACTCGTATCACTTAGAAGTTGTAAATTAGCGGTTGGAACACCCATTACAGGATAAACAACTGTTTCCTCAATTGTATTTGAAGGTACAGATTCCCCAAAGCGAGTACTAAAGGCGGTTACCTCATATGAATGAACACCTTCTGATAAGTTATATACCTTATGGTTTAGTGCGGTTCCTTTGTAAACCAGTTCTTTTTCTGAACCCGTTACTTTGTACACGCGGTATTCATTTGCCCAAGTAACAGCTGGCCAAGATAACGTAAAATTATTTACATTTTCCACCCTGTTGCTAACCATTGGAGCTTGTACAACGGGCCAAGTAAGGGTAAAAGCAAGATTACTTCCTTCTGGTGACTCTTCAAAACGACTGCTATAGGAGTGCACGACGTATTCATAGTCACCTTCTGGCATATTCGCAAATGTAATGGTTCTTGCTGTAAGTGTATTTAGTAATACTAATTCTCCATCAACTTTTTGATAGACTTTGTAATTTGTTGCATACGTTGAAGCATCCCAGCTTAACTTAATATCGTTCCCGTTCAAAATTGACTTTGTAAGATTGGCTGGGGCTTGCATTACTGGATGTACCATTGTGAACATAAGCTCACTTCCCTCTGGTGACTCCCCGAAGCGATTGCTATAGGAATGCACGACATATTCATAGTCACCTTCTGGCATATTCGTAAATGCAATGGTTCTCGTTGTTGCTGGTAGTGTAGTTAGTAATTCTAATTCTCCATCAACTTTTTGATAAACTTTGTAATTTGCTGCATACGTTGACGTATCCCAACTTAACTTAATATCATTCCCATTCAAAATTGACTTTGTAAGATTGGCTGGGGCTTGCATTACTGGATGTACCATTTTGAACACAAGCTTACTTCCCTCTGGTGACTCTCCGAAACGAGTGCTATAGGAATGCACCACGTATTCATAGTCACCTTCTGGCATATTCGCTAATGTAATGGTTCTCGTTGTTGCTGGTAGTGTAGTTAGTAATTCCAATTCTCCATCAACTTTTTGATAGACTTTGTAATTTGTTGCATAGGTTGACGCATCCCAACTTAACTTAATATCGTTCCCATTCAAAATTGACTTTGTAAGATTGGCTGGGGCTTGCATTACTGGATGTACCATTTTGAACTCAAGCTTGTTGCCCTCTAGTGACTCCCCGAAGCGGTTGCTGTAGGAATGCAAGACATATTCATAGTCACCTTCTGGCATATTCGTAAATGCAATGGTTCTCGTTGTTGCTGGTAGTGTAGTTAGTAATTCTAATTCTCCATCAACTTTTTGATAGACTTTGTAATTTGTTGCATACGTTGACGCATCCCAACTTAACTTAATATCGTTCCCATTTAAAATTGACTTTGTAAGATTGGCTGGGGCTTGCATTACTGGATGTACCATTGTGAACTCAATCTTACTTCCCTCTGCAGACTCACCAAACCGGTCACTATATGAATGAATTTCGTATAGATATTTACTTTCTGGCATGTTCGAAATTGTCGTTGTTGTACCAGTAACTTTACGAACAAACTGCTTTTCTCCATCTATCACTTGGTAAATTTGGTATGCTGTTGCATACTGAACAGCGTCCCACTTAAGAATGATATCATTTCCACTTGTGATCGTGTAACTAGCATTTTCAGGCTTAGCCATGTCAGGATGCACTAAAGTTCCTTCAAGTACAGCACCTTCTGGAGACTCTCCAAATAAGGTAGAGTTTGCCTTAATAATGTAATGGAATTCACCTTCTGCTACATTGGTTAACATTGTACTTGTCCCTGTAAGGGTACGTAATAAAATTTCTTCTCCATCAACCAACTGATAGATTTTATAGTTATTTGCGTACTGAACAGTATTCCATTTGAGTGTAATGTCATTTCCATTGCTAATGGTATAGCTTGGATTTCCAGGAGTCGCTAGTGTTTGTCCACTTAAGGTGAACTTGATAGCAGTTCCTACTTTTGATTCACCGAAACGAGCGGAATATGAATAGACCTCATATTGATATTCACCTGGTGTCATATTTGTGTAGTTCATGCTTGTTCCAGTGATAGTATTCTTTAATGTTTTCTGTCCATTAATCACTTGATAAATCTTATAGTTAGTTGCGTAGTCTGCCGCATCCCACTTTAGTGTGTATGAAGCTACTCCAGTGATGGTATAACTTCCGTTAGCAGGCGCCTTCATCTCTGGATGTACCAATGGTAACTCTACAACTGCACCCACAGGTGATTCACCAAATCGACTGCTATACGCATAGATTTCATAACTATAATCTCCTGCGGTAAGATTAGTTAAAGTTGTAGCTAAAGAAGAAACAGTTGCTTTTAAAACCTTCTTCCCATCTACTACCTGATAGATTTTGTAACTATTGGCAAAATCAACTGAATCCCATTGTAGGTATAAATCATTGCCATTTTTAATCTCATATCTTGCATTTCCTGGTGTTTCTAACACTACTTGATCTAATACAAAGGAAACAACAGCACTTTCCCCTGATTCACCAAATCGAGTGCTATTGGTGTGAACTTCATACTTGTAATTTCCTGCTGGCATATTAGTATAGGTAACCGTTGTTCCTGTTACCGTGCTCTTTAATACTTTTTGGTCTCCAACTACTTGATAGACCTTATAATTTGTAGCATTTTCAGCTGCTTTCCAGCTTAATACGATATCATTACCATTTAGAATTTTATACGCAAGTTCAGTAGGTGCGTTTACCTTTACTGTCTCGATGGTAAAAGTAACTTGTGTTCCCTTTTCAGACTCTCCAAATCGGTCACTAGTTGAATGAACCTCATACACGTATTCTCCACCAGGTAGCATAGTAGCTGAAAAAGAAGTTCCAGTTACTGTTCCCTTTAATACTTTCTCACCACCCACAATCTGATACACTTTATACCCTGTTGCATATGGTTCGGCGGTCCAACTAACAACTACATCATTTGTGTTTTGGATTTTCGCATTTACATTTTCAGGGGGAGCCATCTCGATAGATTGAACGGAGAAAGTAACCTCGCTACCTTCTACAGAACTTCCAAAACGTGAGCTATTTGAATACACCTGATAGACGTAGTCTCCTGCAGGTAAATTCTTAAGTGTAACATTTGTGCTCGTAACTGTTTCTACCAATTCTAACTGTCCGTTTTTCACTGAATATATACTATAACTATTGGCAAACTCTGCTGCCTGCCACTTTAAAGTAACATCGGTTACATTTGAAATCGTAAAAGATAGATTTGTTGGAGCTTTCATTTCTGGCTTTATCACTTCAACACTTATTGGGGATGAAGTCACTGATTCCCCGTAAAGTGGGTGGGATGAAGAAATCATGTAAGAGTAAGTACCTTCATCTACATTAGAAAAACTATACATTCTTGTATTAGTTGAGACAACAAGTGACTTTTCACCGTTATCTAATACCTTATATATGTTGTATGACTCTGCATATTGGGAAGCTTCCCATTGTAATACAACATCATTTCCATTTTGAATCGTTGCCGCAAAGGTTGCCGGCGTTTGCATCTCAGGATAACTAATTTCTGTGCTTACCGGCGCTGATGGACCAGACTCCCCTTGGCTAGATAAAGTAGAAACTACGTATCTATAAGAGCCTTCTGGCAAATCTTTTAGATCATACGAAGTGCCCGTTGTTGTTCCAAGCACCGTAAGCTGTCCTTCTTTAATTTCATAAACTTGATACCCACTTGCTCCAAATACGGCACTCCAAGTTAGCTTTCCATCGTCTGGAGTAACTGACTGATAAGCTAGATTACTAGGAGGAAGCATGGATCCGGTATTTGCAGAAGCTCTTATACTACCGATTGGGACAATCAATTGATAGATAAGCATAAAAACGACGAGCAAAACCGGAATATTAAACATTCTTTTCAACATAAATTTACCCTACCTTTCATGTTAAAAAAGGCAAATAAAAAAGAACCCCATAAGAAAGGTTCATAGAATTTAGACAATCTATGACTTCTTGTGGTAACTGGCTGCCATTCGCATTTCTGCGGGTAAGGCCCTCTTAGTTTTGCGTCTCACAGTTTCCCGTGATTTGCCCTTTTCACTTCATTAAGTACACTCATTTTTAAAACCCATCTATTACTATTGTTTCACCTCCAAGCATTTGCGTTATAAATCTATTATCGGCAGTTTACGGGATTTATTTAGGATTAACTACCTAAATTTAGTTCGATTATACCATTTTATTTTTATAACGAGATAGGTATTTACACATGATTATTTGATACTTTTCGTCTTTCGGATTTAATTCTTAGGGAATCTCTTAAGATCCACATACCTACAACAGTATAAAATTCCCCACATAAAAACCCCCATTACTGGGGGCTATACACAACTATTGCTTTTTCATATAATCAAGCACGTCCAAGTCAATTTTCCCACGCTCTAACTCACGCGCTTCAAAGTTCTCGGTATGTATATAACGAGTCAGTGCCTTATGAATACTTTCCTCATCAACATACAATTCTAAATATCTGTGACGTCTTAAACAAGCGATCAATTCTTCCTTCACATGCCCTTCAATCGTAGCAATCCGCTCTTGCTTAGGAGGAGCAAAGTATAGCTGCTGTAAACCAAACACACGAATCAGTTCTTTAATCGGCTCCGGATGGTCATCGACACGAAGATCAATAAATCGGTCATTGTAGCCACCATAACCGCCCGCTTCCTTCACTACTAATAGGGCAGCTGATTGCTGACCACGACTATCTCCACCAGCCTCTTGCCCTGCGTTCAATCCAGCGAGTAAGCGCTCGGCTAATGTTCCACTTGTCTCTTGAAACGTTTTTGACATAGTTTGTACGGTCTGCTCGTCGACTAAAATGTTTCCCTGTGCGGCAAAATGCTCTCCGGTGACTCCGCCTGCCCAGTCATAGCATTTTTCACCGGTAAAAGTAGCGGCATTTCCGTTCGCATCGATGACTCCAACCTGGCGGAGATCCTTGTCCTCATCCCGTGAGGTAATGATTTTGATGACCTCTTCCGCTGACTTTCCTTCTGAAAACAGCTGTAATGCCTCCGGACCATAAGCCGTATTCGCGTAAGACTGTGTCGCAACTGCACCTACTCCAGCCTTCGCGAACGGAACCACGGCGCCAACTCCAAGAAACTTCGATTGCACCGCAATACCCCATTCTTTTTCCTTTGGGTCATAGCCTACGATTGAAAAAGTCATGTTTTTGCCTCCCCCAGTTTTAATTAAAGGTCAGTAGCACATGACGCAAGCCTTTGTTGCGCTAGCACCAGCTTGCAGAATGTACTACTGTCCTGATTTACCCTAAGAACACCCCACCATATACAAGCGCACCGGCAATCACATACGCCGGGTGGACCTTCAGCCTCTCCATCAGCACAAAGCTAATCACACCGATCCCGATCGTCTGCCAAATCCCCGCTCCTTCGAATGAGGAGAAAAAGAAATCATACGTCATGACTCCTAATAGGACGGCAATGACCGGTCGCACCAACACGGTAAGTCGCTTCACCTTTGGAGATTCCTTGAATTTCATCAACAAACCGAGTAAAGTGACCATTAATATTAACGAAGGTGCCACAGTAGCAAATACCGCAACCACTGCTCCGAAAATCCCACCCACTTCATAACCAATATAACCGGCCATTTTGGTCGCGATAGGCCCTGGCAGTGCATTCCCTAACGCGAGCACCTCACTAAATTCATTCACTGACAGCCAACCGTACCGATCAACCACTTCATTCTCAACAAGTGGAATCGACGCCGGTCCCCCACCATAACCGAGAATTCCCGGAATAAAAAACGCCAAAAATAGTTGCCAATAAATCATGCGGACGTCTTCTCCTTTTCCTTTGAATTCCCTTGATCTTTTTTCAATAATGCACTAAGTAATAAAGCGAAAATAATGATTGCAGGATGCACGTTTAAAAATTGAAGTAACACAAGGCTAGCTACAACAAAAAGAAGAGTCCAACCCCAACCGAGACTAGAGCTCGATGATTTTTTTACAAAATCCCAAGTTAATGTTGCGAGCATCACCGCAACGACCGGCACTACCGCCATCGACATACCTCGCACCCATGGTTCGTCTTTGTAGGTATTTAGTACATTTAGCAAGATAATCATGAAAAAAATACTCGGTAAAATCGATGCAAAAAGTGCGTTCAATAATCCTAATATCCCGCCCACACGATAGCCTATATAACCAGCCATCTTCGTATTAATGGGTCCTGGCAAGGCATTGGCGAGTGCCAAAATATCCCCAAATTCATCCGAATCCATCCATTTAAATGTATCGACAACTTCCTTTTTCACAAGAGGAATTGATGATGGCCCCCCACCGTAGCCCAGTATTCCTGAGCGGAAGAAGGCAATAAATAACTGTCTGTGCTTCATAACATTCCTCCTATATTATAAAAATTCAGATAGTTTTATCATACCAAATTTATGTGTTTTCGTTAACCGTTTATTTCGGAATTCGAGATATTCACAAAATCGAAACAATTCACTTAAACTTGTCGAATCTTGTCCGATAAATAAGAGGTATGTACAACCAAGAGGAGGACAGCAACATGCTAAAAAGAATATTCTTATTGTTCCTAGTCGTGAACGTTTTAAGCGCTTGTTCACTTGGAGCACAGCAAACAAAGTCAGAAAAAGAATACAAAATTGGAATTCTTTTATCAGATAGTGGTCTCGGAGATGAGTCCTTTAACGATTCTGCGTTCCGCGGCCTAGAGCGTGCACGCGACGAGTTTGGAATTTTATTTGACTATAAAGAAGCTCCAGATGGGGACTTCGAAGAAAAACTAACGGAACTTGTCGAGGAAGAATATGACCTGATTATCGGTCTTGGTTTCTCTGTAAAGGAAGCGTTAGAAAAAGTAGCAAAGGAACATACAAATCAGCAATTTATGATTATAGATGAGGTTTCCGAGCTTGAAAACGTCGTATCCCTCACTTTTAAAGAATATGAAGGAAGCTTCCTAGTAGGAATGGTCGCTGCGATGAAGAGCACCACTGGGAAAATTGGATTTATCGGCGGCTTTGATGTGCCTGTCGTGAATCATTTTAAAGCAGGCTACATACAAGGAGCAAAATACGTCAATCCGAATGTAGAAGTACTGGTTGAATATGCGAATTCCTTTGGAGACGCGACACTTGGCGGAACGATTGCCGAAAAACAAATCTCTGCTGGTGCTGACTTCATCTACCCTGCCGCTGGATTCACTGGCTTCGGAGCACTTCAGACGGCTCAAACGCTTGGTAAATTGGCAGCAGGTGTGGATTCTGACCAATTTTTCGTAGCAGAAAAAGCTGTTACCACTTCTATGCTAAAAAATATTGACGTTGCCGTATACGACATCGCCAAAGAACTGAAGGAAACCGGAAAAATTGGTTCTTCCACGTATGTGCTTGGTCTTGCTGAAAATGGTGTTGGCTTAGCGGACATCCGTGTCGTAGAACTATCTGAAGCAGAAAACAGTCAGCTTGAGGAAGCAAAAGAAAAAATCATTTCGGGCGACATCACCGTCGAAACGGAATAAGGAGGGAATGACATGAAACTTAGATCTCGCTTACTCATCATCGCTATCATTCCACTTTTATTATCAACATTGATTATTGGATTTATGATTTCTCAGTTAGTAAGCATGCAAAGCTCGGCTAAGGATGATGTTCAAGTTTTAATCTTAGTAGAAGATATACAAGGCGAACTGGTTGTAGCCAAGCAAGCACTCTCTAACTACACCTTTAATCAAAGTGAAGCAAACAAATCCGAAGCACTCTCACAATTACAGAACATTGATGTGCAAATTGGGTCACTTACAAAAGTGATTAGAGTGGTTGAGCAGAAAGAAACTTTAGGGAAAGTACAGGAAAAGTTTGATGCTCTATCTTCTGAGGTGGATGCAGGGTTTGGAAGTAATGATCCTTCGGCGATTAAAAGACAATCGATTCGTATTTCTGGTGTCTTAAATGATATGTACTTATTGGATAAACTTACTGGAGAATGGTACGACGAAATGCTTCAGCAAACAGAGAAGAAGATTCAGTTTGTTGTCGTTTTCTCAATCATTGCGATTATTATATTAATTGTGTTATCTAGCCTTTCCACTTGGTTCCTGGCTAGACGGATCGCGAAACCCTTACGCGAAGTCGTGGACCATGCGGTTAAAGTGGCTGAAGGAGACCTCACGGTAGAAGTGGATGAGGTAAAAGAAGATAGTTCATATGAGCTAGACCAATTAAAGTCCGCTTTTGCCCTAATGATTTCGAATGTAAGACAAACCGTTCAATCCATCGAGCAGGTTGGCGAACGAGTAACTGGCTTTACAGCGGAAGTATCTGGACATATGGTGAGCTTACGTGAAATCAGCAACCAGGTGGCGGTTTCAACGGAAGAGCTTGCTCGCGGTAGCCAATCGGTTTCAGAAGACATTCAATCAACCGCCGGCTCCATGGGTGCGATGAACGAAGAATTTTCTCGCGTTCAGGATAAAACTGAGCAATCATCACAGGCTGGTTCAGCTGCGTTGGATTCAGTTCAAACGGGTCGAGTGTCTTTAGAAAAACAAGTAGAACTGGCTTCACAGCTATCACAATCTACGGATCATATTAAAACATCAGTCGAAGGCTTCACACAGTTTGCAGGACAAATTGAGGAAGCAGCACGTTCGGTACGTGAAATCGCTGATCAAACGAATTTGTTAGCCTTAAATGCAGCGATTGAAGCAGCGCGTGCAGGAGAAGCTGGAAAAGGCTTCGCAGTGGTTGCAGATGAAGTTCGTAAACTTGCAGATGATTCCACCAAGGCAACGGAACATATCACAACGATGGTTAGCCATATGAAAAAAGGCATTGCAACGATTGTGGAAGCAACGGAGCTTGGGTATGAGTTATCCAATCAACAGCAATCTTCTATGAAGGAAACAGAATCTTCATTTGAAGTGATTTCTATGAATGTAATGGCGATTAACGAGCAATTGGATACTTTGGTTGAAGGTATGAAAACTTCTAGCAGCATGAGTGCTTCGGTTATTTCTGCGATTGAGAATATTTCAGCTGTTACAGAGGAAACTGCGGCTGGGACTGAGGAGATCAGTGCTTCTATGGATGCGCAGCTTCAGGCTTTTGAACAGGTGAATGAGAAGATGGAGCAGCTGCAGGAGTTGACGGTGGAGATGAAGAAGGAATTGGCGAAGTTTCGGTTGTAATAGTTAAGGAAAAGCTAACTCGTGGGTCACCTTTCAATGACCTTTTGAGTTAGCTTCTTTATTTTTAGATACTTGTTCATAATCGTTTGACTATCTAGTCCTCTACCTAACATTATTGGGAAGTATCTATTAATTAGATAAATAATCGGTAATAAAATGATGACAGTAAATATCGTTACTGCAAGTCCAAAAGTATTTAAATTTTCAATCGTGACACCAAGTTTGCCTCTTATCCACATATGATAAAGATTAAATCCTAACGGTATATGCAATGCCATCAAAATTAAAGAATTTCTCCCTAGATAATTAAGTAAGGAAATGAAAGACAAAAACTGCGATACAAAGATAACAAAAGAAATACCAAATAAAGCAAACAGAAACTGGTGTAAGTACATTGCTAACGGTGGAATACCGATAAGTCCTATAACCTTCACAAAAACAGATGGGTAAAAAACAAAAATAACAAAAGCAAGTGATAAAGATATACTAATAGGGGATTTTTTCAAATCTTTATCCAACATTCCAGTAGTTCGAAGTAGGTGTCCAATCCCAAAGAAAACTAGGTAAAATAGCGATTGGTCAATACTCCAAGGAAAAATTACCCCAGAAGAAAGTGGCCCAAACATCTGAACAACCAAAATAGAGCTGACTAGCGTCACAATCATAATGAAATAATTGTTTCTTATCCATTTTGAAAGTCCAAAGTAAATCATTTCTATCACAAAAAGACTGGTTAGAAACCATAGAGGTTGATTAAAAAAGATATGATTTCGAGATGATAAGATCATGTCTTTAGCTGCTCTAACGTAATCAACAGGCTGATTAAAAATGAATATTAAAAGAAAAAGACTTACGAGAGAAAATAACAAATATGGAATGAGCAATGACCTTATCTTAGTAATTGTAAAAGATAAAAAGCCATCTTTTTTCACAGAGAAAAAATATCCTGATAAAAAGAAAAACAATGGCATATGAAATCCATATATAATTCCCCTTATGGAAGGATCAAGGGGTGTGTGCCCCGCTATAACTAAAATAATTCCCATTCCCTTGCATGCATCTAACCATTTAATTCTTGTGTTTTTTGACATCATTCGACCTCTTTTGACAAATTCAACACAAGAATTATACACTACAAATGGGTTTCCGTAACTGATTTAACTATATTGAAATAATTTACCAATACCAAGAAATAAAAAAAGACTCAACAGTTATTAAGCTGTTGAGTCTTTATACTTGAAATTATTGAGCTTCAATCAAGCCATAACGGCCATCTTTACGCTTGTAAACGACATTTGTACGGTTTGTCTCAGCATTGGTAAACACGTAGAAACTATGTCCAAGTAGATTCATTTGAAGGATCGCTTCTTCGCTGTCCATTGGCTTTAGGTCAAAGCTCTTTTGGCGAACAAGCTCTAAATCACTCTCATCCTCTTCTACCGCTACACCGCCGCCTTGATTTTCGACTGGAGAAGCAAACAATTCATTTAGGTTCCCTTTTTCACGGAATTTGCGGTTCACTTTTGTTTTATGCTTACGGATTTGACGCTCTAATTTATCAGTAATCAGATCAATCGCCGCATACATATCATCATGAACTTCCTCTGCACGAAGCACTAGATTCGCCATCGGAATCGTTACCTCTACTTTGGAGCGCTTGTCATTGTACAACTTCAAATTCACATGAACATTTGCATTAGGAGTCTCAGTAAAGTATCTTTCTAACTTGGCAATCTTCTTTTCCACGTACTCTCTAATTGCTGGAGTTACCTCAATGTTTTCACCACGAACGTTGTAATTCATAAGTGAACTCCTCCTTCACATTATACAAATTTGGTTACCTTACTGTTATGCTTAGA
>NZ_JAKFCQ010000046.1:0-5847 GCF_036676585.1 Robertmurraya sp. | reverse complement strand
TCTTGATTCACAGATGGTGGTGTTCCCTCCATTAGTATATGAAGAGAATGAGAAATGACACCCCATGCACTACGTAAAATTAATAAAGCAACAATGACGGAAATAATGGGATCCGCGATATACCATCCAAACAGTAGCATCACGATTCCAGCAATAATCGCCCCAACAGACCCTAACGCATCTCCTAATACATGTAAATAGGCACTTCTCACATTGACATTATCTTTCACATCACCATTTCGTAATAAAGACCAAGCGCTAATTAAATTTGCTCCGAGACCAATACAAGCAATGAGGATCATCGTACCGCTTGCAACAGTCGGAGGTTCAAAAAATCGTTCAAATGCTTCCCAAACGATAAAACCAGCAATAACAAATAATGTGGCCCCATTAAAAAGGGCGGCTAATACTTCAAAACGGTAAAATCCAAACGTTTTCTTTGGTGTAGCCGGACGAGAAGCAATCCAAAGAGCAACCACACTAAGCAGCAAAGAGCTCGCATCACTAAGCATATGCCCCGCATCTGACAATAGTGCAAGACTATTGGTAATTAATCCTCCAAAAAACTCGGCGAACATAATTCCCGTTGTAACAAATAAAGCGATTAATAACCCCTTTTTGTTTCCTTCCCGCTGCGAATCAAAATGATCATGGCAATGGTCATGTCCATGATGGTGATGATGCCCATGACCGTGGTGATGATGGTGATGACCCATGTGAATTCCTCCTAATTACAATTAATATGGGAAAGGACTTGCTGAAGAATCGTGATAACATGTTCGTCATCGTAAGAATAGTACAAGGTGCTTCCTTCCCGACGATATTTGACTAATCGGAGCTTTCTCAGTGTGCTAAGTTGATGTGAAACGGCAGATTGAGTCATCTCAAGTACTTCCGTAATATGACTCACAGAGCATTCCTCTTGGGAGAGTAGATATAAAATTTTAATTCTTGTTGGATCAGCTAGTGCTTTAAAAATCCTTGCAGCTTCATCCGCTGTTGTTTGGTTAAGAAAAGAATGATCAGTACGTTCCATCATCTAGCTCCTTTAATCAGTAATTTAACATATGAGCATATGTTCATATATGTATAGTATCATAAAGTTGGTCATTTGGTGATAAAAAAAACTTGAATTCTCAGAAATTTATTTTGGAACAAATGCGAAAAAGTGATAACATGGTAGAATACAATATGCTTTCGTTCGGTTAAGTATAGGAGTGAACGTTGGAGTGATGACAGTGACATTAAGAGAAGTTCCGTTAAGAGAGAAAAGTATCGTATTTATCGGTTTCATGGGTGTGGGGAAAACAACCATTGGAAAATTAGTAGCTAAAAAGCTTTATCGTGATTTTATAGATATCGATCAAGTGATCGAAGAAGAATATGGTGCACCGACTTCAGAAATTTTTAAACAAATTGGGGAAAAAGCCTTCCGAGCGAAAGAAAAAGAAGTAATTACTGAATTAAGCAAGAAGAAGCTTTCTGTTCTTTCTTTAGGGGGTGGTGCGTTTCTTCAAGAAGATATAAGGGAAGCGTGCTTGAAAAATTGTATCGTATTTTTCCTAGACTTATCGTGGGAATATTGGAAGGATCGTATTAGTTTAATTATTGATTCAAGACCGGTTCTTCAAGGTCGGAATATTGATGAAATATTGGAGCTTTTTAATAGTAGACAAGAGATCTATCAATACCACCATTCAAAGGTAAAAACCGATACTCAGGAAGCAGATGAGATCGCGGATTATATCGTCGATTCTTTAAAAGTTGCTTGGGATATTTATGAGCCAAGATAATATGTGAGGAAAAAGCCATTCAACTGAATGGTTTTTTCTGTTTTTATTAGAATTTTTAATAGGGACAGCCTATGAATCAGGCTGTTTTTTTCAATTAGACTTTCCTTTCTCTCCCCCATACAATTAAGGCATAACATGAATTCATGATAGAAAAAGAAAAACTTTGTTCATTCTTGTGAATTATTTCACAATCAAACAGCTAGGAAAACAACATTTCAATTGGAGGCAAGGAACATGGCAGATTTAGGACGGATCGATGGTAGAACAAAATTAATTGGACTTTTAGCAACCCCAATCGGACACTCATTATCACCAGCTATGCAAAACATGTCATTAAGAGAGCGTGGTTTAAATTATGCATATATGGCATTTGAGGTAGGAAATGAGCAGTTAGCCGATGTAGTAACAGGGATGAGAGCGTTAGGAGTAAGAGGCTTTAATGTATCCATGCCAAATAAAACGAAAATCCTTCCATTATTAGATGAACTTTCTCCTGCTGCTCAGTTTACGGGTGCAGTGAATACAGTGGTAAACGAAAATGGAAAGCTAACTGGTCATATTACAGACGGAACAGGATATATGAGAGCATTAAAAGAAGCAGGTGTGGACGTCGTTGGCAAGAAAATGACCTTGATGGGTGCTGGTGGAGCAGCGACTGCGATTGCGATTCAGGCAGCCTTTGATGGAGTAGCTGAAATCTCAATTTTCAACCGTGAGGACGACTTTTACCATCGAGCGTTAAAGAATGCCCAAATCATTAACGAAGAAATAGAAGGAATCAATTGTAAGGCGACGGTTTACAATCTTGATGATGCCGATCGTTTAAAGGAAGAAATTGCAACTAGCGATATTCTTACAAATGCAACAGGTGTAGGAATGAAACCGTTAGAAGGTGACAGCGTGGTGCCAGATGCATCTTGGTTAAGACCAGAGCTCATTGTATCTGATGTCGTATACATTCCACGTAAAACAAGATTACTAGAATTAGCAGAAGAAGCTGGTTGTGCGAAAGTAATCAATGGTTTAGGCATGATGCTTTGGCAAGGTGCAGCAGCATTTAAGCTTTGGACTGGCGAGGATATGCCTGTTGAGTATGTAAAAGAGCAAATGTTTTAAAAGAGAAAGGAATAGTATTCCTTTCACTAATAAATAAATTTTTTTCATTAATAATGTGAAGTGATTCACAAATTTGAAAGGAGAAGAAGGTATGGAGACAAATAAAAAATATTACCCAATCGCTTTTGCACTTTATTTTACTTATTTAGTACACGGAATTGGAGTATCCATCTTAGCGCAATACAAGCAGAATTTTGCAGAAAAATGGGGGGCTACCACATTAACGGACGGTACATTTGACGTTAGTATGGTGCTTACGGTCATTGCTGCATTAGGTTTGGGACGTTTAATCTCGCTTCCCATTGCAGGTCCACTGTCAGATAAGTTTGGACGAAGAGTATCTGGATTAATTGGTATTACAGCTTATGTCACTTATTTTATTGGTCTTGTATTCTCACCAAGTATGTATGTTGCCTACGCATTTGCTTTACTAGGCGGAGTGGCGAACTCTTTCATAGATACAGCGGTTTATCCAGCCATCATGGAAATTTTTAAGAAAAAAGGCGATGTGGGAAATCTATTTGTAAAGTTCTCGATTTCCATTGGACAATTTTTGCTTCCATTTATGATTGGTTTTGTAGCAGCAAATACTATGCCATTTACAACATTATTCTATTTATCAGCGATTCTTTTAGCAGTAGCAGGGGTACTAATGGCGGTTTTACCATTCCCTCCAATGTTGGTGAAAGTTGAAAAAGCAGACTCTAAAAAATCAGAAAAGGTAAAGCTAACAGGACCAAGTTTGGCGATTGTGATTTTAGGATTTACCGTTACTTCTACATTTATCTTGTGGTTAAATGCGAATCAGGAATTAGGAAAACTATACGGTTTAGCGGACCCAAGTAAAATTCAATCGTATTATGCACTTGGTACAGTTATTGCAATTCTAGTCACATCCTATTTAATTAACAAAAAAATTCTCCAATCGGTTCAAGTCGTTGCTCTATACCCAGCGATTGCTGCCGTCATGCTGCTAGTGATTTACTTTGTGAAAGTACCTTCGATTTTATTAGTCGGTGGATTCGTCCTTGGGTTTACTGCTGCAGGTGGAGTTCTTCAATTAGTCACATCTTTAGCTGTAGAACTATCACCAGCAAACGGTGGAAAAATGACCTCGATCGTTATGATCGCTTCAAGTCTCGCAAACTACACGATTCTAACAGCTGCAGGAGCAATCACGAAAGCTGGCGGAGTAAATGGCCCATTGTATCTTCTATTGTTTAACTTTGCCATCACAGCCATCGGTGTCGGACTTGCTGTATATGTGAACAAGAAGTATGCAGAAAAGGCGCCAGCTCCGGTTAAAATGGCGAGCTAAAAAAGGAAATGGCACTAATCGTACGTATTAGTGCCATCCCCTATGATTATGGAAAGTTCTCAAATTAGACAATTTGATTTCAAAAAGTAGACGCATTTACAACGTAATAAATATCTTAATATTGATATAATATGCTCATGTTCTCACAAGGTGTACTTTACTTAAGAAGAAAGGAGTGCTGAAAATGAAAAATAAATACTCTTTCACTGCAATTGGCTGCTACATCAACTATTTTGTCTTTGGCATGGCCTATATTATGATTGCACAAAATATGTCTTTCTTAACGGAACAATTCCACACAGATAAAGCCGGAATCAGCTTTATCATTTCGGCGTTTGGACTCGGTCGACTATTATCACTCTATTTAGGTGGTGTATGGTCAGATAAGATTGGAAGAAAACCATTTATTGTCGCTGGTTGTCTTTTGTTTGCTGTCTTCCTAATAGGTATTCCACTTAGCCCAAACTATGTAATGGCGATTGTCTTTGCTTTCTGTGGTGGATTGGGTAATGCATTTTTAGATGCAGGAACGTACCCAACGTTAATGGAGGTTTTCCCAAAGACAGCTGGATCAGCTACGGTTGCTTTAAAGGCATTTATTTCTTTCGGCTCTGCTTTACTTCCATTACTGATCGCCTTTTTTATTCAGCATGATATTTTTTACGGAGCATCGTTTTTTATTCCAGCCATCATTTTCTTGGTATCAGGTTTCATGCTAGTAAAGGCAAAGTTTCCTAATCATAAAGTTAGCGCAGAAAGTACGGATAGTGGCCCACCTGTCGTCTTCTATACAAAGCCTAATTTTATGATTGAAGGAGTGGCCATTATCGTTATTGGTTTTACTGCTCCAGCTCTTCTTTATTTAATGAATATTTGGATTCCCACTTACGGGCAGGAAATGATAGGGATGTCTTTAGTTGATTCGTTAAAGCTGATGTCTTATTACAGCTGGGGAGCTCTTCTCTCCGTCATCTCTTTAGCATTTTTAGTAAGAAAGACCATTCGTCCCGTAACCATTGTTCTTGTTTATCCGATATTATCATTTTTGTCGATTTTGGCATTATTGACTTTTAAAACACCCGTGCTCGCAATGATTTCTGCATTTCTTATCGGCTTCTTTCTAGCAGGTGTTCTTCAACTAGGATTAACCGTATTATGCGAGTTCTTCTGGGATCGTAAAGGCTCAGTAACAGGAATTATGTACACCGCAACAGGCTTAGCAACGACCCTTATTCCGATGGTATCAGGATTCATCACCAGATATGTGGATATTCATGGCGTATTTGTGTTTGCACTTCTCGTCAACTTCATAGGAATCCTCGCAGCAGGTGTTGTTTTCTTCCAATATCGTAAACTAACAAGCTTAAAGCAACAGCAACTAGCCGCATAAGAAAAGGCAACCACATTGATTACGGCTGCCTTGTTTTATTTTGCCTGGAATTTTCTTTGGAAAAGATCGAATAGCATCATTTTGTCTCGAAGCAACGCCGAACATGGCTGTTGTCCCATGGGATAGGCCCATGTATACTTATCGCAAACTGGACATTTTCCATCTTCTTTAAAATGATGAATAATGTTCATAGGAAAGCCGAATTTATCTCCCCCAACTAGCATTTGATA
>NZ_JAKFCQ010000045.1:0-23276 GCF_036676585.1 Robertmurraya sp. | reverse complement strand
TGGTATGAAAGCTCCTAAACTAGTAACAGAAGAAATGGTTCGACTTATGGAAGAAGGCTCTGTCATTGTTGATGTCGCCATTGACCAAGGAGGAATCTTTGAAACGGCTACACATGTGACCACTCATGCCGATCCAACCTACACAAAGCATGGTGTCGTCCATTATGCAGTTGGCAATATGCCTGGGGCTGTACCTAGAACGTCAACCATTGCGCTAACAAATGTCACTGTACCATATATTATCGAAATAGCAGACAAAGGCTATAAAATTGCTTTTGCAGAAAACAAGGCCTTATTTAAAGGATTAAATGTCATTGATGGAAAGGTCGTTTACGAGGGTGTTGCTATGGCACATAATCTTCCGTACGTTTCAACCATCTAATAGGCAAGGAGGGATATAGATGACGTTACTAACACTTTCTATCAATAAGGAACGACTAGAAAAAAGAATACATGAGCTTGCGGAGATTGGAAAGATTTCCGAAACAGGCGTTTGTCGCTTAGCACTTTCGAAGGAGGATAAGCAAGCAGTTGACACCGTTAAAAGGTGGATGGAGGATGCTGGATTAGCTGCACGAATTGACCATTTTGGAAACTTAATTGGCAGACTAGAAGGAAAGAATCCTGATGCACCTATTTTAATGGTTGGCTCACATATCGACTCACAGCCATATGGAGGAAGATTTGATGGAGTAATTGGTGTATTAGGAGCTCTAGAAGTTGTCGAAACGATGATAGAAAAAAACATAGTCCCTGATACTCCCATCGAAGTAGTTGCCTTTTGTGATGAGGAAGGTTGTCGATTTAACAAAGGTCTATTTGGGGTCAGAGGAATTCTTGGCAAGCTAGAAGAAGGAGAGCTTGAGAGGAAGGACAAAAATGGTGTAACAAGAAGAGATGCACTAATCGAGTTCGGCTGTGATCCAACTAGATTTAAGGAATCAGAGTATAAAGAAGGAAGCATTGGTGCCTTCTTAGAGCTTCATATTGAACAGGGTCCTATTTTAGAAGCAAAGGGGGTTCCTGTTGGAATTGTGACGGGTATATCTGGCCCACTTTGGCTTTCTGTTGAGTTAGAAGGATTTGCCGGTCATGCTGGGTCTGTTCCGATGTCGATGCGACAAGACGCATTAGTTGGTGCTGCTAAAGTAATTGTCGCACTAAACGAGCTGGTCAGTCAGGACCCAAGTGCGCCAACTGTTGGAACTGTCGGAAGTCTACAGGTTTTCCCGGACTCTCGCAATATTATCCCTGAGAAAGTAACCTTTACCGTCGATTTACGAGATATTGATATTAATAGAAGACATGTGCTTGAAGCAAAACTAAGAAATCAAATCAAGGAAATAACGGAAACACATGGTTTACGTTGTACCATTTCCGAGGATACCAATAGCGAACCAAGGTATTGCTCTGAAAGATTAATGAATATCATGAGGCAACAAAGTGAAGTGATCGGTCTTAAACCGATTGAATTAATGAGTGGTCCTTTTCACGATTCTCTCTCTATGTCTTATGCATGCGAATACGGCATGATTTTTGTGAGGTGCAAGGACGGAATCAGTCACAATCCAAAGGAATTTTCAACGATCGAAGATATCTCACTCGGAACCGAGTTACTCTACCGCACCGTCACCAACTACAAAGGGTGACTGACACCGTTCGTGGACAAATTTCTTCGTTTGTCCGTCTGAGATGAACATATAAACATCTAGTTCTATTGAGCTAGGTGTTTTTGTTCATTTTACGACATAAAAGGAGATTTCTCTCCGAAATATGTAGAATCATATTATAATTAACAGAATCCATAAAGAGTTACATAGCAACATAGCATATTTTACTCTATCGGTTATTAAAATGAATGGGGAGAAAAAATATGGAGGAATTATTATGACATCAGAGAAGCTATTCGTTCAGAAAAAATATTATCAAACCCTAATTGAACAAGAAACGGATTTCCCCGTACGTTCGCTTGGGGAAGCTTATTATAAGGAGCAACAAAAGGACGTACCTGACTTAACACCCATTCGATTCGCGCAAGGGGAACTGTATTTCCTATACAAAGACTTTGAATCAGCGATCTTTAAATGGGAAAGCATTCAAAATGAATTAGCACCATGGGCCAAAAAGAATATCGCTGATGCTTACTTGGAGTTAGAGCAATACTCAACTGCAGAGGAAATCTATAAAAGAGTAAGTACCGAGTCCATCGTACTTCATACAGAAGTCTCGTTACAGCTATTTAGACTATACGTAAAAGACGGTCGTACCCATGAATCAACGTCTATTATTAGCGAAATCATTAACAACCATCCCGACTATCCAGGAGTAACTGAACTTGCCCGTCTCTTCTTTGAAGAAATAGAAGATTGGGCTAACGCAATGAATCTTGCCATGAAAGAATTTATGCGTACCAACTCTCCAGAATGGATCGATGTCATTAAAAGATATTGCGATGAAAAACGAACCACAATTTTCAAACCTGAAGAGTACACGCCATTTTTATCGTACTTGTTACGCCTTGATCGCATTCGATTCGAAAAAATTGTTTTTAAGCTGTGGGAAAATTACGAAGAACAATCAGAGCTACTCGATTGGGTAAGCGAGCTTAATTCATTACTGCTACAATCTGAGCTCCCTGAACAGTTATCATGGAAGCTGTTATCTCAGCAATACTTAAAAACATTTCAGCTATTTTTAAATGGAAAGTATTCCTTGAACGAGATTCAAGAAATCATTCCATTACTGCTGAAAAATTGGATGCGTTTCGCAGATTCAAATCATTTTATCTTTACCGCATGTGCAGCACTTGCATGGAATGAAGTTTTCCCTGGAACGATCAATGAAGACACCGTTACGGAAGCAAACCATGCATTATCCAATTCAGCTCCAAATGGACTAATTGATGTGCACCAGACAAAACAATTGTTCTCTAGTATCGTTACTTGGGCTGAAGAAGAAGATCTTCCGGTAAGTAATAAGTTGAAATGGATCATGGGGAATTTACAAAATAAGCAAAGCACCATTACATTGTTTACAGGAACAAGCAAGCTACAGACAACGATCTTAAGTGATGTGCTTGGACATGAACAAGTAAACCAATTGTCTTCCAAATTAGCGTTGTATAGCTACTTGCCTGAGTCTGAATTAGTTGAAGTGAACTCTGTGGAATCCAAACAAGTAAGCAGTCCTACGGAAATTGGGTCAACCGATCATTACATCCACTCTAAAGGACCTTATGAACTGTTAAAAGCAGCAAACACCTCATTAATGTCCATACCACCGTATCGTGGAACAGTTCAAGAAAGAAGTTCTCTTTCCGTTAACTTACACATGGCTGATAGCATTATTTATGTTTTAAATGAGGAAAATCCCTTAAACGATATGGAATTGAATGTGATAAAGCAAATGAACCAGCAAGCTAACGATCATACGTTCATTTTTATCCTTCCGATCCCAAATGCGGTAGAAGAAGAGACTGGCGTTTCTTATTATATGGAAACCATAAGGAAAAACCTGAATCCTATCTTCCCGAATGCTGACATTTACCCATACACGTCTTCTCAGGCTGTGGACTGGAGTGACATTTTATCCGATATTAACAGCGAGCAAGCCAACGAAAAAAGAACAAGAAAAGAGCTTTACTTTATTAAAGAAACACTTCACTATCTGTTAGCTAAACGAGCTGATAAAGAAGAAAAATTAATCGATGTAATTCAATGGAACAAAGAAATGTTAGCTAAGGTTAGTGGAGCTTCCATGCAGCTTGGTGATTTAGAACAGGAAGTCGGAGAAAGACTGAAGAGCAATTATGTTACGATCCTGCAGGAACTTTCTGCAGAAGTAGAAGCAGACATACCTAATGTACTAAAGACAACAGCTGAATCTATTACGGATCAAAGCAACCTTGCCACTATCCATCTTCAATTAAACGAGGAAATGAACAGGCGCATGGAGGAATATTTACAAAACACCACCCTTCCAAAGCTCTACTCCTCGCTTCAAAAATGGATTGGTCTTACGAAAGAGGAACTTCAGCAGATTCGCGCTTATTTAGACGAAATGGCTACAAGTTTTAATGGCTTATACGGAATTGAAAAATTTCAATTTCCAGTAGATGATCAATTACTTCATGATTGGAGAAGAGACACTGGGCGGTTGACAAGTGGTGTTCAATTAGAACACATCAACATTATGTTAAAACATAATCCAACACAATTATTACTAAAGGGCGCAGGTAAGCTATTCGCTGGCATCGGTCAAAATAAAGCCATGCTGCAGCAAAAATACAAGCGCTATGTGGAAACGGAAGATTATTCAGAAGTAGCAAAACAAGTAAGTAAACAGTTTTTTGCTCCTTATCATTTTTTTGCTATGGCAATACAAAGGGATTTAGAATCGTTTTTTCAAAAGCCAAAGGATGAGTTAACACATACGGCAGAAGACTTAGTAGAAAAGATCAGTCAGTATGAGCAATCTTTAACAAAGCTTCAGCAAAATCCAACAGCTTTTGAGGATCCAATTAAGCTATTCACGGTCCGTTATAAGCAATATGAATTCCTGTTTACTGGACTTCCTAAAGTCAAACAAGAAGTATAATTATTTTCAAGCTGGTGCAAACATATGCATCAGCTTTTTTCATTCATCTCCCCTAAATTTTTGAACAAAATGTGAATACCTTCACATAGTTCACGAAAGTGTGACAAACTTCACAAGTTTTCAACATAAAAGAAGTTAAAATAGAGCTATCAAGTTGATTGTGAATTAACGAGCATAAGGCTCAGGCTGGGGAGGACATAACAAAATGGAAAAACGACATTTAGTTCTTATTGGTAACGGGATGGCAGGAGTAAGAGTAGTAGAGGAGATTCTAAAACTAACACCCGATGCTTTTCATATAACAATCTTTGGAAACGAACCATATCCAAACTACAATCGAATTCAGTTATCAAATGTATTGCAAGGGAAAACAACGGTAGATGACATTTTTCTAAATGAATGGGAATGGTACCGTGAAAATAATATCACTTTATATACAAATGAAGCAGTTGCAAAAATCAATCCACAATTAAAGACAGTCGTTTCTTCAACGGGAAGAATCGTTGCTTACGATGAACTTATTATTGCAACAGGATCAAGCTCATTCATCCTACCGGTACCAGGTGCTGATAAACAAGGCGTAACAGGCTTTCGAGATATCCAAGATTGTGAAAATATGATGGAAGTAGCTCGTACTCATAAAAAAGCAGTAGTCATCGGTGGTGGCCTTCTTGGTCTAGAAGCTGCAAGAGGTTTAATTGACCTTGGTATGGACGTACATGTGGTTCATTTGATGCCACACCTAATGGAAAGACAGCTGGATGAGACAGCTGCAACGATGCTGAAAGAAGAACTTGAAGCTCAAGGAATGAAGTTCTTATTCGAAAAACAAACGAGTGAAATTCTTGGAGATGACCGCGTAACAGGTCTTCGATTTAGCGATGGAACAGAAATCGAAACAGATCTAGTCGTTATGGCGGTTGGAATTAAACCAAATACACAGCTTGCAAAAGATGCTGGTATTAACGTAAACCGTGGGATTGTCGTAAATGACTTTATGGAAACAAATACACCTAATGTATATGCGGTTGGGGAATGTGCAGAACATAGAGAGATCACGTATGGAATGGTCGCCCCACTGTATGAACAAGGGAAGGTTTTAGCACAGAGAATACTCGGTTTAGAGGTTGCACCTTATGAGGGATCGGTTACAGGGACCCAACTAAAGGTATCTGATGTTGATCTGTATTCTGCGGGTGAAATTATTGATGATAAATCAACAAAAGCAATTAAAGTTCACAATGAATTTGAAGGCATCTATAAAAAGATACTAGTAAGAGACAATCGAGTGGTAGGGATTGTTCTATACGGTGACACAAAGGATAGCACAAAATTGTTCCGCATGCTTGTTGATAAAGAAGATGTAAGTGGTAAAACAAGCGCAAGCATCTTAGACTCTGGATGCTGTGGCGGGGGTCAAGCAGACATGAGCGTTGACTCTATGCCAGATACGGAGATTGTGTGTGGATGTAACGGTGTATCAAAAGGAACCATCGTGGAAGCCATTCAAACAAAAGGACTTACAACAGTTGATCAAGTATCTAGCTGTACAAACGCCGGACGTTCTTGCGGTCGTTGTAAAGGCCTTGTTGGTGAGATTCTTGCTTACACATTGGGTGATTCTTTTGATGCAACAAAAGCTAATAAAAAGACTCTCTGTGGCTGTACAACATTAAGTCGTGACGAGGTTGTTGCTGAAATTAAAGAAAAAGGCATGATGAGTACAAAAGAAGTCATGAATGTTCTCGGCTGGAACAACGAGGAAGGCTGCAGCAAATGTCGTCCTGCTCTTAACTACTATTTAGGTATGCTGCATCCTGAAGAATACCTTGATGAACGCGACTCTCGACTGGTTAACGAAAAAATGCACGCAAACATTCAAAAGGACGGCACATACTCTGTTGTTCCAAGAATGTACGGTGGTGTAACGAATGCTGAGGACTTAAAGAAAATTGCTGAGGTAACTGAGAAGTACAATATACCGCTTGTAAAGCTAACGGGTGGACAGCGTATCGCATTACTAGGTGTAAAAAAGGAAGATCTGACAAATGTTTGGGAAGACCTTGGAATGCCGTCTGGTTATGCCTACGGAAAAACATTACGTACGGTAAAAACATGTGTGGGATCTCAATTCTGCCGTTATGGTACACAAGATACAATGCAACTAGGAATCGACCTTGAGAAGAAATTTGAACGTCTAGACACTCCACATAAATTCAAGATGGGAGTATCTGGATGTCCACGTAACTGTGCTGAAGCAGGAATTAAAGATATGGGGATAGTCGGAATCGATGGCGGATTTGAATTGTATGTAGGCGGTAACGGAGGAACCGATCTTCGTGCTGGTGACCTTCTCTTCACGTTAAAGACTGAAGAAGAAGTAATGGAAATGATTAGTGCTTATATTCAATACTACCGTGAAACTGCGAATTACCTAGAGCGTACATCTACTTGGATTGAACGTGTGGGGTTAGATCATGTAAAAGAAGTATTGCAGGATGCTGAAGTAAGAAAAGAATTAACGGCAAAACTTGATCGTTCTCTAACTAGATACACAGAGCCTTGGAATGAAGCATTGAAAAATCAACAAATTCGTGAAAAATACTACAAAACAGAGGAAATTCCAGAAGTTTTAGTCTAATATCGTAAGTGAAAAATTATTATTTACGAAGATGAAAATGATGGGTAAAATTAAATGAAAGGTTTTGGTGATTGATATGCCACAAACATTAACAAAGGTTGATGTCGGAAATTATCAAACTTTAGCACATCAAGCAGGAAAAGTGATCCGACTTGGCGAAAAAGAAATAGTCCTATTTAAATTATCAACTGGAGAGGTAAAAGCGGTTGAGAACAAAAGTCCACATCCAAAGGGAGGCACATTGGCAGATGGCTTAGTTAGTGGAACCTATGTATACTGTCCACTTTATGATTGGAAAATCTCTTTGAATGATGGTAAGGTGCAAGCACCAGACGAAGGACAAGTAAAAACGTATGAAGTAGAAGTAGAGGATAATCGCATTTTATTACTAATATAAAGGATGGGGGCGACTTCGCCCCCATTTGCCTTAGGGGAGGAAGTTTGTATGACAACAGGAAAAGCATTTTTAGTTGGAGCAGGACCAGGGGATATTGGTCTCATTACAGTAAAAGGTCTAGAAGCCATTCAAAGAGCGGAGGTTATTCTATATGACCGGCTTGCAAACCCAAAGCTTCTGGATTTTGCACCTCCAAATTGTGAGTTTATCTACTGTGGAAAGCTCCCTGATCGTCATACCCTCAGGCAGGAAAAAATAAATGATCTTCTTGTAGAGAAAACAGCTGCAGGAAAAATCGTCGTTCGTTTAAAGGGAGGAGACCCTGGAGTATTCGGACGAGTAGGAGAAGAAGCAGAGGCATTAGCTCAAAATGGGCTTTCGTTTGAAATGATTCCAGGAATTACTTCCGGAATTGCTGCGCCTCTTTATGCCGGTATTCCAGTAACCCACCGAGAATATGGTGAATCGTTTGCCATTGTTACTGCTCATGATAAATCAAAAGATGGAAAATCCGCACTCAATTGGGAAGGCCTTGCAAAAGGAATCGATACGATTGCTTTTTACATGGGAGTAGGCAATCTTTCGCATATATGTACGAATTTACTCTCACATGGCAAACCAGCTTCAACACCAGTCACGCTCATACAGTGGGGAACATTTGGCCGTCAAAAAACACTGGAAGGTACACTTGAAACGATCGTTCAGCGTGTAGAGGAAGAAAAGTTTACGAATCCAGCCATCACACTTGTAGGAAATATCGCTTCTCTTAGAGAAAAAATCAGCTGGTTTGAAAAAAAACCATTATTTGGTCGTCAGATATTGCTTCCACGTACAGGGATAAGCACAAGCAATCTAGCAAAGGCATTAGAAGAACAAGGGGCTGACGTGATTGAATTCCCTAAATGGAAACGCGTAAAAATCACTCCAGATCACCTCATTTTATCAAAGCTTTCTATGTATTCTTCCATCATATTTACGTCTCCTGAGAGTGTTGACGAATTCTTTCAAATATTGATGGAAGAGAAAATAGATATTCGCTCAATTCAAGCTGATTTGTACGGCTTGTCGAGGAAATCAGTAAATCAACTGTTGAATAAAGGACTGCTCGCTAATCCAATTGAGAAATTAAGAAAAGGAGGGACTATCCTCCTTATTGGAAATAGTAATAATATAGAAGAAACTAGTCAAAACGTCTTGAATTTTGGGAATTATGATACCTTTACAACCTCAATATCAGAAGTAGATGAAAGCTATCTTCCTATTTTTAAGCGTATGCTTGACGACTCTAAGCTTAATACAGTAATCTTTCCGAGTTCCGCTTCTGTACCAATATTGATAAAAGCACTTGAAAAAACTGATTTTCTAACAATAGATATGGTAAAAGAACTAGAAATATACTGCTTAGGAAATCAAACGATGGATGCGCTTCTAACACATAATATACAAGGGGCAGAGCAAACAAAAGAAGCAACCATCCCATCCCTTGTATGTACTTTAGTTAATAAGTCTGATTCCTAAATAGCAAACGGTGATGAAATGGAGAACTTATATCCTGTTTTTTTAAATCTAAAACACAAAAAGGTATACGTAATTGGCGGGGGACAAATTGCTGCTCGTAAACTAGAAGGATTATTGAAATCAGAAGCGGTCATTACCATCATAAGTCCCACTATAATTGAGTCAATTCTTACCTATGTAAACAATGGTTCGGTTCATTGGATTCAGAAGGATTTTGAACTAAGTGATATTGAGGATGCGTTCTACATTATCTCTGCTACCAATGATCCATATGTGAGTAGTGAACTACAGAAAGGGATCAGTCCCCATCAACTCGTAAACTTTGCTGATGAACACTCCTCTTCTAATGTAATCGTACCTTCTGTCGTTAGAAGAGGGAGGCTTGCCATTGCTGTTACGACCTCAGGTGCTAGTCCAAGCTTATCAAAAAAAATTAAAAATGAGCTAGAGGCCAGATATGGTGAAGAATATGAAGATTATATAGAGTTCCTGATGGAAAAGCGTACCTATATTCAAGAGCGTGTAAAGGACGTAGGTAAAAGAAAAAAATTGCTCTCATTGCTAGTAGAAGATCCGATATTTCGTACGGAAGAGAGAGAAAAGCGCTTCCAAAAAATTTACAAAAATATGATTAATAATTGTGAGTAAGGGGTGCCTTACTCCTTTTTTTTATGGTATAATCTGTTTTTGTAAACATGATGCTAAATATTAATGGCATTTTTAAAGAGAATATTAAATATTTTTTAAGAAAAGACAAGAGTCGTCACAATTTGTTAATAACTATGTTGTACACTATTGTTTGTTACTCGCTACTATTTAAGATATTGACAATTACTAAAAATGAGCTATTATAGTAAAGGTTTTAATGATGAAGAGGTGACTAAATATGCTTAACAAAAAATTAACACATGTACAATTTTATATTGTGGCAATTATTCTTTTGTGGATTAAAACATACGGAGCATATCGATTTGAATTTAACTTGGATCTTGATAATGGAATACAGAAGTTTTTGTTATTTATAAACCCAATTAGTTCTGCAATTCTCTTTCTAGGACTTGCATTATTTTTCAAGGGGAAAAGATCACTAAAGATGCTAGTGACTTTTAATTTCCTTCTTACTTTCTTATTGTTTGCTAACATTGTGTATTACCGCTTTTTCTCTGATTTTATAACGTTGCCAACATTAACTCAAACAGGTAACGCATCGGATCTTGGAGGGAGTATTTTAGCGTTACTTCGACCAACTGATTCATTGTATTTCGTAGACACATTGATTTTGCTTACACTGTTACTAACTAAGCGAGTAACACCGATGGTTGGAAAATTAAAAAGACGACAACTTGCTCTAGTTTTTCTTACTGGTCTTGGTTTCTTCGCAGTCAATCTTGGACTTGCTGAGACAGATCGTCCACAGTTATTAACAAGAACATTTGACCGTAACTATATCGTTAAATATTTAGGTATGTACAACTTTACCATCTATGACGCGATTCAAAGCACAGGTGTATCTGCTCAACGTGCAATGGCAGACACAGACGATATTACTGAAGTACAAAACTTCACAAGAGCGTTATACGCTGAGCCAAACCCAGAATTATTTGGTGTAGCAAAAGGGAAGAACGTGATCTACATTCACTTAGAGTCTGTTCAAAATTTCTTAATTGACTACCAATTAAACGGACAAGAAGTAACTCCGTTTATGAATTCTTTAACGAGAGATTCCAATACGTTTTATTTTGATAATTTCTTCCATCAGACTGGGCAAGGGAAAACTGCTGATGCTGAATTCATGTTAGAAAACTCATTATATGGATTACCACAAGGGTCTGCTTTCTCAACTAGAGGACGTAACACGTACCAAGCAGCACCTGCCATTCTTGGACAACAAGGTTACACATCAGCGGTGTTCCATGGTAACAATCGTACGTTCTGGAACCGCGATGAAATTTATAAGCGACTTGGCTTCGATAAGTTTTATGATTTAAGCTATTACAATGCAAAAGAAGAAGATGTCCTTAACTACGGTCTTAAAGATAAACCGTTCTTCCAGGAATCTGTTTCATTACTAGAGTCAGTACCACAGCCTTTCTATGCTAAATTTATTACTTTATCGAACCACTTCCCATATCCAATGGACCAAGAGGAAGCAACAATCGAAAAGCATACAACTGGAGACACTTCGGTTGATAACTATTTCCAAACAGCACGTTATTTAGATGAAGCTTTAAGCGAATTCTTTACGTACCTGAAGGAAAGTGGTTTATATGAAAATTCAATGATCGTTATGTATGGTGACCATTATGGTATTTCAGAAAATCATAATAAAGCCATGTCGATTGTGCTTGATAAAGAGGTAAATGAATTTGAAAGTGCACAACTTCAAAGAGTACCACTTTTCATACACATTCCAGGTGTTGAAGGTGGAACGATGCATCAATACGGTGGTCAAATCGACTTAATGCCAACTGTTCTACATCTACTTGGTGTAAGCACGAAGGAATATGTACAGCTTGGTACTGATTTATTTTCACCACAGCATGATGCCGTTGTACCATTCCGTAACGGAAACTTCATTAGTGAATCTGTTACTTATATCGATGGTAGACTCTACAATACAGCAACTGGAGAGCGCATCGAGGAAACAGAAGAGATCACTCGCATGAAGGAGCAAACAGAAGAAAAGCTCCGTACATCTGACGTGATTGTAAATAAAGACTTGCTTCGTTTCTATACACCAGATGGTTTTACACCGGTAAATCCTGATGATTATGACTATACAAACAAGGCTGAGACAAAAACAGAAACTGAAGTAGAAACCGATGAAAATGAACAAACTGAAGAAACTGAAGTACCAGCCAATGAAGAGATAAGCGAATAATAAAAACTGCAAGGAGAATTCTCCTTGCAGTTTTTATTTGCTATATTTTCTAACTAAACCTATAAATAGTCGAGTCCCCATAAACGTTAACATTTCAGAGAAGAGCGTATGAATCCAAGACCATTGATTACTAAATTTAATTAATTTCGTATTTTTTTCAAAGACCACCTCAATAACCGTCATAGGGACGCTAAATAATAGAGCTTTTATCATGATTCCTAACACGTTCGAATTATAGGTAGATTGATTAAAAAGTACACAAGTGATCGGAAAGAGTAAATAGTCAAATAAAACATTAATCTGAAAATATTCAGGCAAAAATCGCTTAGGATAAGACACTTTATTCTGTCTAGTTAAGAAGGTATCCATAATACTCGAAAAAAATCCTTTTAATAAGAAAATAATAATCCAATCTTTTGTATATTTACCTTTGATAGTAAAAGGTACAAGAAATAATCCCATTATTAATAAACCCTTTAATATTCTCTTCTCCATACCATCCCCCCATCTCTATAGCATGATGAATTCTTTTCGTTTTCTATTACTTTTCTATTATTACCAAACTTTAATGAGAATTTCATGCGAACCAAAAAGAAGGTCAATCCAGTTAGTAGGATTGACCTTCTTTTTTTATAATTTGAACGAACTCTTTAATGAAACGATTTGATTAAATACGATATGTGATGGCTTTGAGTCCTTTGGATCTACATTAAAGTAACCATGACGGAAAAATTGGAATTTATCATGTGCCTTGATGTCAGACATATTTGGTTCAATAAATCCGTTAATTTTTTGCAATGAATTTTCATTTACGTTATCAAGGAAGGTTTTGCTTTCTGACTCCTCTTCATCCTCAGCGCTGTTGTCTAAGATAAGTGGCTCATACAGACGAAACTCAGCTGGAATCGCTTGTGATGCTTCCACCCAATGTAGAGTACCCTTAACCTTTCTTCCCGTAAAGCCCGTTCCGCTCTTTGTCTCCGGATCATACGTACAGCGGATTTCAACGACATTACCATTCTCATCCTTGACGACTTCTTCACATTTAATAAAGTAAGCGTGCTTAAGTCTCACTTCATTACCAGGGAAGAGGCGGAAGTATTTACTTGGAGGATTCTCCATAAAGTCATCTTGCTCAATATATATTTCTCTAGAGAACGGAATTTGTCTGATCCCCATGTCAGGATTCTCCGGATTTATCTCTGCATCAAGCATCTCTACTTGGCCCTCAGGATAATTCGTAATAACTACTTTTAACGGTCGAAGCACGCCCATCGTTCTTGGTGCTTTCAACTTTAGATCTTCACGAACAAAATGCTCAAGCATAGCAGAATCGACCACACCTGACCCTTTTGAAATTCCTGTTTCTTTTACAAACTCACGAATGGCTTCTGGAGTATAGCCCTTTCTTCGTAATCCAGAAATCGTTGGCATTCGAGGGTCGTCCCATCCATCTACAAAGCCTTCGTCAACAAGCTGTTTTAGTTTTCTCTTACTCATTACCGTATTGGTAAGCCCTAGGCGACCAAACTCAATTTGTTGTGGCTGGCTATCCATTTCACATTGCTCTACAACCCAATTATAAAGAGGGCGTTGATCTTCAAATTCCGTTGTACATAATGAGTGGGTAACACCTTCAATTGCATCTTCTAGTGGGTGTGCAAAAGCGTACATAGGATAGATGCACCATTTGTCACCTGTATTATGATGACTTGCATGTGAAACACGATAAATAACTGGATCACGAAGGTTAATATTAGGTGAACTCATGTCAATTTTTGCACGAAGTACCTTTTGACCGTTCTCGAATTCTCCCTTGCGCATACGAGCAAATAAATCAAGATTTTCTTCAATTGAGCGAGTTCTATAGGGGCTTTCTTTCCCAGGCTCCGTAAGTGTTCCACGATATTCACGAATTTCATCAGCTGTTAAATCATCCACATAGGCAAGACCTTTATTGATTAATAATACGGCTCTGTCATACATTTCCTCGAAGTAGTCTGAAGCAAATCGAAGCTCTTCCCACTCAAAGCCAAGCCATTTTACATCTTCCTTAATAGAATCAACGTATTCTTGATCTTCTTTCAATGGGTTAGTATCATCAAAGCGTAGATTTGTACGTCCATTAAACTCGTCAGCTAAACCAAAGTTAATCACAATCGATTTTGCATGACCAATATGTAAGTATCCGTTTGGTTCAGGAGGGAAGCGGGTAATAATCTCTTTATGTTTTCCCGATTCTATATCCTCCTTAATAATTGTCTTAATAAAATTTGAAGTTTCCAACCAGAATCAGCCTTTCTATGTAACTGTTTTAAATATCTTTTGTCTTTCATTATAATATATCAGCAACATAATTAAAAACCCTTAATATTTGCGATTTGTTAATAATGTCAAGACTTGTTTTCAGAAAATTATTTTAATATTCATTTACAGGAAACTCGATACCTACCATTCAAACGTTTTTATTAGTAAGATTGACCAAATTCAAAAAAGTTTTCCAGAAAAATTCCACTCCTGTAATATTCCTGTAACATTACTATCACAAACAATTACAGCCATACATTCCGTGCTGTAATCTACATGTAATATAAAAGGCTCCTTTTTCTAAGATATATTAAAAATTCCATACATGGTTGTATATAACATCCCCTCCAATTATTAGTTATACCTTTCTAGTAAAATACCAACTATCATTAAGGTATCAACAAGAGCTAACAGGAGGGAATACATGAAAAAACAACTATTTGCAGCCGCAGTGACAGCAGGTTTACTTTTCACATCCTTCAATGGTACAGCGAGCGCGCATGAAAAAACATATAAAGTCTCTTCTGGAGATACTCTCTACCGAATTGCTTTAAACAATAATCTATCAGTCTCACAAATTATGGAGTGGAACAAGCTTTCTACTTCTAGCATATACGTTGGACAAACATTAACATTACTTGCACCCCACACACACGAAACAACAACCACTTCTTCTACGTACACAGTAAAAGCTGGAGATACACTTTGGGGAATTGCGACAAGAAATGGTATGACTGTTGATCGATTAAAAGCGTTAAATAATTTAACAACAAACACATTGTATGTTGGACAAGTACTGAAATTGTCTGGGACTGCACCAACAACAACTTCAAACTCAACAACGATTAATGCTTTGATTGCAGAATCGAAAAAGTATATTGGTGTCCCATATGTTTGGGGCGGAAGTACACCATCTGGTTTCGATTGTAGCGGTTATTTAAATTATGTATTTGCAAAAGTAGGAGTTTCTATTCCTCGAACAGTGGAGACGATTTGGGGAGCTACAAAGTCTGTATCAGCACCTAGAGTAGGGGACTTAGTTTTCTTTACAACGTATAAAGCAGGTCCATCGCATGCAGGTATTTATCTTGGAAACAATCAATTTATCCATGCAAGTTCTTCTCAAGGCGTGACGATTTCTGATATGAACAACACTTACTGGAAATCACGTTACCTAGGAGCACGTACTACTTTTTAATGTGATATAAGTAGAAGAACCTGTCCACACAGTTCATGATTATCATAACTGGGTGGACGGGTTTTTATTTTTTCACAGGCCCATTTCGCTCTGGAACTACATGTTTTCGCTATCGTTGATTTCTTGTTTTAAGTTGGCTCCAAATCGGTTGGAGACACGCAGATCATGACCATCTTCATCTGATGCCACATGTATGATATCTTCAACTGCACCACGTTTGCTTGCTCGTCTAATTTCCGATTCACTACTCGTCATATCTTCATTTTTCAAATGACTCACCTCAATGGATAGTATGTTCTATCAATAAACATCTATTCTGAGTAGAAGATAAGAGATTCCTACTTACTTATGATTGCACCATTTGAGACTGAATGTAATGATACAAAAGCTTTCCTGTATTCTCAATAGACGACTCATGAGTACGCTCAAACGCATGAGAAGAATCGATACCAGGTCCGATTAACCCATGAACGATATCATGGCCAGACCGAATCGCAGCAGAAGCGTCAGAACCGTAATATGGATAAATATCGAGCTTATACCCAATATTATTTTCTTCAGCTAACTCCACCAAATGTTTTCGAAGTTCATAATGGTACGGACCACTCGCATCCTTGACACAGATCGAAACCGTATATTCATCTGTTGATTGACCATCACCCATGGCACCCATATCTACAGCCAAATACTCAATGGTTTCAGGTGTGATATTGGAGTTGCCGCCATAACCGATTTCTTCATTGTTAGATATAAGAAAATGCGTGGTGTAAGGAAGTTCAATCGATTGTTGCTTAATCGTTTTTATCAATTGTAATATAATAGCTACACTTGCTTTATCATCGAGATGGCGTGACTTGATAAAACCACTTTCTGTTCGCTCCACTCGTGGGTCAAAGGAAACAAAATCTCCTACTTCAATTCCAAGCTTTCTAACATCTTCTTTATTTTTCACTACTTCATCAATTCGAACTTCCATATTTTCTTGGTTTCTTTCTGCTTTGCCCGCATCCTTATATACATGAACAGACGTTTGGCGCATTAAAATGGTACCCGTAATTTTCTTTCCATTACGTGTTTCAATTTGGCAATACTCACCCTCAATGGAGTTGTATTGAAAGCCGCCGATTAAATCGATCTTTAGACGACCATTTGACTTAATTTCCTTCACCATTGCCCCTAATGTATCAACATGCGCTGTTAACATTCTGTGATGACTGTCAACACGCCCCTTAATTGTAGCTAGTAAGCCACCTTTGCGATTTCTTTTTGTTTCAACTCCTATTTCCTCTAAAAACTGCTCAACAAATGTAATTACTTCATTTGTGTTTCCTGAAGGACTTGGTATGGAGACTAACTCGGTTAATAAATCTAATGTTTCAATCATATCTATGTACGCCATGCATGATTCCTCCTTTTCAACTAAATAGTAGCATTCGTAATGGAAAAAATACAGCAGCGAGTTTTATAAAAGGATAAATTTGGATATAGATGGAAAACGAGAATTAAAAAGGAGAGAACCGATGTTTAGGGATATATTTCATCAGTCCAGTTTACCACAGGTCATCATTGAACCTGATTTAACATATCTAGAAATCAATCATGCTTTTTGCCAATTTCTTGGTTACACAAGAGAAGAGTATGATTCTCTTACTATTGAAAGTGTGTCTCATCCTGATGATTACCTAATGGATTATCGGCAATTTCAGAGATTAAAGAAGGGGATTATATCTGAATATGAGTTGGTGAAGCGTTACATACATAAAAATGGATCCATTAAAACAGGTCGATTAAAAGTATCTAGAATACGTGACCGTGACACGAAGCGTGTATTTTATTTAGGACAGGTGTACGATCTGACTGAATTCACGAAGATTTATGAGGGATTACGGCAAAGTGAGCAAAAATACCGACTGCTCGCAGAAAACAGCTCTGATATTATTTGTCTACATGATTCTCATGGTCACATTCTTTATATTAGTCCCTCCATCAAAGGAGAGCTAGGTTACGAGCCAGAAGAACTGATTGGCTGTTACTCGCCGAAACTCGTTCATCCTGATGATCAGGACGTTGTTACGCTAGAAGAACAAACGATCGCCTTTCGTGCAAAAAAGAAAAACGGTTCGTATATATGGATGGAAACGGCCATTAAAAAAGTCCTCGATGATGAATGCAATTCCATATCGCAATTTATTACAGTCACACGTAATATTCAAAATAGGAAGGAAACAGACGAACTCCTAAGAAAGTCGGAAAAATTAGCAGTTGTGGGGCAAATGGCTGCTGCCGTTGCCCACGAAATTCGCAACCCTTTAACTCCGATAAAAGGGTTTATTCAGTTACTGAACTCAGGAGCCGAGGTTTCTACTCAATACTCAGCCATCTTACTTAATGAAATCAGTCGGATTGAATCCATCCTATCTGAGTTTCTTTCTCTTGCAAAGCCAACGGAAAGAAAGAAGGAAGCGATCTGTGTAAATGAACTGTTAGAACAGGTGATTCAAATTTTCACACCTCAGGCATTTTTAGCGAAAAAGGAAATTATTTTTCAAAAAAATGGTCAGTCAAATAAAAAGATTCATGGCGATAGCAACTCCCTAAAACAAGTGTTTTATAACGTGTTACAAAACGCCTTAGACGCCATCGAGGAAAAGGGACGAATCATGGTTAACCTTGAAGAAGGGGGCGAGGTCCTTTGTATACGTATAATTGACAATGGTTGTGGAATGCCAGAGGAACGGATCAAACTGATTGGAGAGCCCTTCTACTCTACAAAGGAAAAAGGAACAGGATTAGGTTTGATGACAAGCTACAATATCATAGAAAATCATGATGGGACGATTAGCTTTGAAAGTAAAGAAGGAGAGGGAACGACGGTTACGATTTCGATTCCATATATTGAAAAAGAAGCATAAATAAAAAAATGAGAGCTCATCAACTGTGAGCTCTCATTTTTTTCTGATAAAGTTGTTCAAAATATGGGTGCAAATGCTGAACCACATACCCGAGAGTTAACGTGACAACAATCGTACCTACTCCAATTTCTCCTTTGAAAAGAAGGGCAAGAATAAATGCTGAACCTTCGGCGATCACCCTCGCGAACCCAAGTGAGAGATCAAAGCGCTCATGAATCGCAACCATTAATACATCCATTGGACTTGATGGTAGCTTGGCCTGAAGATAAATGGATATACCTAGACCCAAAATGAGAATCCCACAAATAAGTGAGATGACCTTCAATAGAAGTGACCCCGGGTGATAATGATTAAATAGGACAAAAAACCAAAAGTCAATTAATAAACCAATCGATAAAATCGTAAGACCCGCTAAATATTCCGGCTTCTTTTTTTGAAGAATGGAATTAATAATAATTAGGATAATACCATTAATTAATACCCATGTACCCATGCTAAGGCCAAATACACGTGCTTCTCCAATCGCCAACGCATCCCAAGCGCCAGCACCCAAACCTGCTTGAATGATCAGGCACACACCAAAAGTAAGAATCAAGATGCCACAAAGAAAAAATAAAATTCTGTTTTTCATAAGCTGCTCCTTTTTGTACTTGTACAAACTATTATCTCCACACAAAGTGTGAACATACAACTTGCCAATTGTACTAAAGATGGTCTAAAGCGTATAGTAGAAAATATAACTCACATACTGGAGGTACCTAATTTGGAAAACAAATGCAAACTTAATCATCCCATTGAAGACGTTCGAAACAAATACGAATCTCAAAAAGAGTATTTACCGTCAGACATGATCTCCTCTTTTGAAGCATTTTTTACCCATGAACATACTCAAGACATCTTAAATGATGTGTTTCATTTGTTAAAAAAATACGATCTTTCTTCACAAGAAGAGAGAGAACAAAGAAATAAGCGTTTGTTTATGGTTTTACATAATTTATAAAAAACAGTGAAGCGGACAACAAGTTCGCTTTTGTTTTTGTAACAGGACAAACCCTTGTATCGTCTACTTGTATAGAAATAATTCAAAATTTCAAAAATCATTAAGAGAAGCTATAATGAATATAATGTTTAAAAAATTTGGGGTGTCGACATGAAAAAGGAAGTAAAGGTAGCAATGATTGGAATTGGTGCGATTGGAGAACGTGTTCTACGTAAATTCCAGTACCATTCAGGCGTGGAGCTCGTTGCTGTTTGTGATCAGAATGCTGAAAAATTACAGACGCTCAAAGAAGACCTCGAAGACGTTTCACTCCATACTGACTATGTAGACATGTTACAGAAAAATGAGATTGATTTGGTATATATTGCAGTCCCTCCCAAATATCATCATGAAATTGCTTTATACGTAATAAAACAAAAGAAGCATGTATTATGTGAAAAACCGTTAGCCAATTCATTAAATGAAGCCCTCGAAATGCTCCTAGCAGCAAGGGAAGCTCAAGTTACACATGCGATGAATTTTCCAATGGTGTATACAAATGTGTACCAATTATTTAAAGATAAAGTGGTATCTGGAGAAATCGGGGAGGTAAAAAGAGTAGAGGTTCATTTACATTTTACCGAATGGCCTCGTGCTTGGCAGAAAAATAATTGGATTTCTAGCCGTGAGCAAGGCGGCTATATAAGGGAAGTCGCACCACACTATATTCACATGATTCACGATATGCTTGGAGAACTGCACGACGTAACATCACTTGTCGAATATCCTGAAGACGAGTCTTTGTGTGAAACCTCATTTGTCACACATATGAAGCTTCAAAACGGCGTAACCGTATTATTTAACGGTGTAAGCGGAATTGGACAGAAGGAACATCTCTCGTTTAAAGTGTTTGGAGAAAAGGGGACGCTTGACTTAACAAACTGGAGCCAGCTTTCTATGAGTTCACCAGATAAGCCCACTACGGTTCTACCGATTGAAAGGACCGAGCAGCATGATATTGTTATGGAGATTCTTAATGCCATTGAAGGAAAAGAAGCAAAAATAGTAACGTTTGAACATGGCTATCAAGTACAACAAGTGTTAGAAAAAATGTTGAAAAAATAGCACAAAAGACACCTCGCAGGGTGTCTTTTTTCGGTATTCGAAAGATTCCTATTGCAAGGAGAAACCGATTGGGAGTATGATAATTTTTGAATAGTGAAAATGGAAAAAGAAAGAAGCTGAGTGTATGAAACATTCTTCGTATGAGTACAATGAAAAGCTTAGCATTCAAAATGGAATCGCTTCAACGATCGTCACAAATATTACGAATAATTACTTCACTTTATTTGCCATCAGCGCCTTAGGAGCAAGTAATTATCAGATCGGATTAATGAATTCGCTTCCTCAATTTATCGGAATGTTTGCGATGATTGCGGGTTCGATCCTATTAGGGAGATTAAATGAGAAAAAGAAGTTTACTGCCTTATCCATACTGTATACTCGTTTGTTTCTTTTATTAATGACATTCGTAATATATATTCCTGGTGATTACAGAAGCTGGATTTTTGTCATACTAGTTGGATTGATGAATTTTCCAGGTTCATTTGCTCTTGTAAGCTGGCAATCTTTGATTGGAGATTTGATACCAGAGTCACGGAGAAGTAATTTCTTTAGTAACCGCAATCGTATATTAACAATGGTAGGAATGATTTCAACCTTTATTATCGGGCTATCTTTACAGTATTTTCATCCTTCAAATCCATTGCCATACCAAGTATTATTTTTTCTTGCCTTTTTATTTGGTTTAGTGGAAGTGTATTATTTATTTAAACATAAGGAACCAAAGCTAGAAAAGAAAGCTGTGACCAAAAGTAAAGGACTCGGATTTCATGTATATAAGCACAAGCCATTTTTATATTTCTTAGTTTGTGGATTATTCTTTAACTTTGCTTGGCAAATGGCTTGGTCACTTTTTAGCATTTACCAGATTAAATATGCCATGGCTACGGGTCTATGGATTAGCTTATTTGCTGTTGCCAATCAGGTCGCACAAATTGTCAGCTTTAAGTGGTGGGGAAGAATGGCAGACAAGCATAGCAATGCGAAAATGATGATTCTTGTGTCGGTCGGGATGGCAACCGCCCCTATTTTAAACGTTTTGTCTACCAATCTAGTATACTTATTAATAGTGAACGGGTTGTCAGGTTTCTTCGTATCAGGCACGGTTTTGATTTTATTTAATCAACTGCTAGAAGTAACAAAAGAAGACAATCGAAGCTTATGTATCTCACATTACAATGTGTTATTAGCATTTGTGGCTTTTATTGCTCCTCAGTTTGGGGTATATTTACTTGAAACCACATCTATGGACATGGCCATGACGACAGCAACGGTATTGCGTGGACTTAATGCTTTTCTTTTCTTAGCGCTTTACGTTTTCATGAAAAAAGAAAAATTCAAACAAAACACGCTTATTCCGTCTAACTAACCATTGTTCTAGAATGACCCTTTTCGGTCTATACTAACAAAAAGAGATCGGCATATAAGTAACAAGTCATCTTCATCCGAGGGTGACTATTTTCTTTCACAAGAAATAAGGTATGCAGATAGATGAAGGGGGAATCGCTTGTGGAAATGGAAAGAGAACTTGAGCAAAAAAGAGTTAATGAGATCATAAAAGTAATTGATTATAAATCAAACAAAATCTTTAAGCATCTCGAGAAAGTTGGTGGAGATGCACTTGAAATTAGGCAAAACTTTTGGAATGACGTAACGGTGAATACGGACGAAGCGGATGATTTAGCAGAAACATTCTCAAGCATCAAACAACAAGCCCAGCTTCTATTAGAAAGAGAACGAAGCCAAAGTCAACTCGATAAACAAATCAATACCTTGTTTCGGTTGAAAAATTCACCATACTTTGGTCGCGTAGACTTTTTAGAAAACAACGAACCAGCTACCGAATCTATTTACATAGGAATTAGTTCATTAATGGATGAAAAAGATGAAGACTTTCTTATATTTGATTGGAGAGCACCGATATCCAGCCTTTATTACGATTACTCCCCCGGAGAGGCAAAATATATCACACCAGAAGGGACGATTGAAGGCATCATTGAGTTAAAACGTCAATTTCTAATTCGCAACAGTGTTATACAAGGCATGTTCGATACCGGAATCACGATTGGCGATGAAATGTTACAGGAAGTACTAGGAAATAATGCGAATTCACAAATGAAAAGTATCGTTGCGACAATTCAAAAAGAACAAAATCGAATCATTCGAGATGAAAAAAGCAAACTTTTAATTGTTCAAGGAGTTGCTGGAAGTGGAAAAACATCCGCAGCCTTACAGCGTGTAGCTTATTTACTTTACCGATATCGCGGGAAAATTACCTCTCAAAACATTATGCTGTTTTCACCTAATCCATTGTTCAATAGTTATGTGTCAACGGTTTTGCCAGAGCTTGGTGAAGAGAACATGCAGCAAAGTACGTTTTTAGAATTTCTCTCATCAAGAGTAGGTCGAAAATTAGAGCTTGAGGATTCTTTCATGCAGCTAGAAAGCCTCCTTTCCTCCGAACAGATCAGTTCGTACGAGCTACGAATGAAGAGTATTAAGTTAAAGTCGAGTCTTGATTATAAAAATATTCTTGATGACTATATTCAAAAACTAAACCATTCAGGCCTACAGTTTCATCCGATCGTTTTCAAAGGAAAAGTTCTTTTGTCAGCTGAAGACATAACAGAAAAGTTTTATCGTCTAGATAAACAAGCAAGTATCCCAAGTCGAATGGAAGACCTAAAAGAATGGTTATTAAAAGAAATTCGTAAACATAAACGCG
>NZ_JAKFCQ010000044.1:0-23301 GCF_036676585.1 Robertmurraya sp. | reverse complement strand
ACTCACCCGTCCGCCGCTAATCTTCGGGAGCAAGCTCCCAAAGATCCGCTCGACTTGCATGTATTAGGCACGCCGCCAGCGTTCGTCCTGAGCCAGGATCAAACTCTCCAATAAAGAGTAAGACTAGCTCTTAAAGTTAAAACGTTGGCTAGTGTATTTTCAACACTAATCATTTTTGTTGACGTATGATTTGTTTAGTTTTCAAAGAACAACTTTCATCATCTCGCTCAGAAGCGACTTTATTAATATATCACAGCGTTAATATCATGTCAACACTGTTTTTAAAAAACATTTCCGTCAGCTACAAAGTCATTTTAGCGACATTTCGTAGCGACGGATATTAATATAACAAGAATCCAATCCTAGGTCAACAGAAAAGTGATATTTTTTTACGATAATTTTTCAGCAACTTTATAATATCTATGAAACACACCTTGTCCCTTTGTTTCCTGATTAACAACCTCAATATATCCTTTTTCTATTAAGTACTCTAATAACATACTTAAATCTACTGAGTATTCTTTCAGCTCATCATGACTTAAGATTTCTTGGAACGCCCAGAGGTCCTTTTGTGCTAACACCTCTTGAAGATGCATAATGCCTACTTTCGTTCTTGAATGAATAAGAAACTCACTTGCTAAAAATAATAGTTCGAGCCTTTTTTCAATTGATTCTTCACTCGTTACTAACTCTGAATACAATTTAAAAATTTCCGGCTCAATTTGTTTCACCTGATGCCAAACGGTCACTTCAGGATGAAAGCCATTTTCGATTACAGCAAGTCTTGCTAAATGATGAAGAGAGTGAACCACATGATTATATGCATCTAAATGATGTTTATTTTCAAAGAAGGCTTTCCCATCCATATAGCGACGAATTAATCTTGCAAACTCGAGTCCCATCTTTACCTTTCTACCATAGAAAGGAAATTCCATAAGCTCTTTCTTCAAATTATGAAGGTACTCATTACGATCGAATTGAATTTTTCCGTTATAAAACCAGTCAAAGATTTTACGATTTGTACCAAGAAGAATCCATTCATTAATTTGCGATTCTTTTACAACATGTAATGCAGCTTTTTTATTTTCATAGGTGTAATGTTTAATAAATACCGCTTGTTCCGCTTCCTTTACAACAATAAGTAAAACAGCATCAAACGTATCTGTAGTAGGAATGGATTTTTGTTTTTTCTCTATAAATAAGACACCAAGTGTATTTGCTTGGCTTGCCCGTTCCTGGTATAAAGGACGGAGAAAGTCTTCCATAGGAATTCCTCCCAATTCTTGATAGGCTATAATTTCGACGTCGAATATGAAACTCCTTCAAAATAAAAAGTCAAATTTCGACACAGACCTCCTTATTATATATTTATCTCATCAATAATGGTATGATATATTTAGCTTTTAGGAGGGAATAAAAATGGGTAAATACTCTAGCAAAATTAACAAAATTCGTACTTTTGCACTAAGCTTAATTTTTATTGGATTCATTATTATGTATATAGGAATCTTCTTCAGAACGGCTCCCTTAGTTATGACTTTCTTTATGCTTCTTGGGCTTTTATCAATTATCGCGAGCACCGTGGTGTATTTCTGGATCGGAATGTTATCTACAAAGACCGTTCAGGTAGTTTGTCCAAATTGCCAGAGAACAACTAAGGTATTAGGGCGAGTTGATATGTGCATGTATTGCAACGAACCGCTTACACTTGACCCGAGCTTAACTGGTAAAGAATTTGATGAAAAATATAACCGTAAAAACAGCAAAAAAGCTGACATGTAAGTCAGCTTTTTTATTTTCCATTTTTCACTTTTCTACCTAATGAGCTTCTTTAATCGCACAATCCGGACATGTTCCGTAAATCTCCATTCGGTGGTGACTCACTTTAAATCCGGTAACATGAGAAGCTAACTGCTCTACTTCATCAAGTCCAGGATAGTGAAAATCGACAATCTTCCCACATTTTTCACAGATTACATGATAATGATGAGTTGTAATAAAATCAAACCTACTGGATGCATCCCCATAAGTAAGTTCTTTTACAAGCCCAACCTCACGGAATACTCGTAAATTATTGTAAACTGTAGCCACACTCATATTAGGAAATTTACCTTCAAGAGCTTTATAAATATCATCAGCAGTCGGGTGTGACATGGAGTTTATTAAATATTCAAGTATCGCATGACGCTGGGGAGTAATGCGGACTCCAGTTTCTTTTAACGTGTCAAGCGCTTCTTTCAATTGATGCGACACCGCCATGCACCTCTTTCCTAGTAAAAATTATTACTTTATAATATTTACAATTAGTGTACTAAGATGTGTTATACTTTGTCAATATTCCTGCCGTGTAAATGATAAATATTTATTCTTGTACTTTTACTAATACATCAATTATTCCCTTCTGACTATTTACATATCTTCCTGCGACAAATAACAAATCAGATAGGCGATTTAAATAAGCAATTATTATCGGGTTTACTTGATCGATATCGACTGCACATCTTTCTGCCCGCCTCACAATTGTCCGAGCCATATGAAGGGCAGCGGCAGCAGAATTCCCTCCCGGCAAGATAAAATTTTTCAGTTCTTTCAGGTTCTCTTCCCACCGATCAATACAAACCTCAAGTTCCCTTACATGATCTTCCGTTACTGCGTTCATCACTTTCTTTCCTATCGGTGTAGCAAGCTCAGCTCCCACATAAAAAAGAGTGGTTTGTACAAGATTAAGTTTTTCTTTTATATCCTTCTCTGCTTCTTGATCATCTAATACCAAAAGACTTAAAGCAAGACCAATCGCCGAGTTCGCTTCATCACATGTCCCATACGCTTCGACTCTTTGATCACTTTTCTTTACACGCTCACCATAAAGCAACGATGTTTTTCCTTTATCACCAGATCTTGTATAGATTTTCATACCACACCTCTTTAGGTTAATTTCCCTTATTACTATATGTATGTGGATGATATTTCAATTTATTCAAACGAACTATAAGCACAGTCAAAAAAAAAACAGGCTATGATTAGCCTGTTAAAAAGTATCTGAGGAGGTATGCCCTAATATAATGTATTCACTACTTGTTTATTTGAATGGACAATAGCCTTTAAAATAAAAATTAGGCTGTAATTTTTTCTTTTAAAAATTGTAATGCCTGTTCCACATGACCTTTCACAGACACTTTTCTCCATTCCTTCACTACGATTCCTTCTTCATCAAGAATAAAGGTTGAACGCTCAATGCCCATGTATTCTTTGCCAAAGTTCTTTTTTAATTTCCATACACCAAATGCCTCTGACAACTCTTGTTCTTCGTCTGCTAATAATAAGAACGGAAGGTCATATTTATCAATAAATTTTTCATGTATACTCATTGGATCTGTACTTACCCCAATAATAACAGCGTTCAAGTCAGCAAAGCTTTCATGCAGATCTCGAAAATCACAAGCTTGTGTCGTACAGCCTGGTGTCATATCCTTTGGGTAAAAGTACAACACAATATTCTTCCCCTTAAAATCTGAGAGACGAACTGTCTTCCCATTGCTTGCAGGCAACGCTACATCCAGACCTACTTTTCCTATTACATCCATATATACCCCTCCAATATTCTATATACAGTTAGCCTATCTAACTTACAAATAAAATACAACTTTGGAGGGGTTAGTAATTAGTTCTTTTCCATATCAATGACTGCTCTTGCCACGAAAGCAGCAGGAATTGTATACCCTATCAGTGCTTGGAACACGGCTATTCCCCGTGCGACACCAACTGGTGATATGTCACCATATCCTACTGAGAAAAGGGTAATGGCACTAAAATAAATACTTGTTGCTAATCTTTCTATATAATGAAAGGAATTATCTGCTTGGTTGGTTTCAAGCAATACATCATGACCATGTATTTCTAATAAAAGATATAACAACCCAAAACCAATGGTTACCGTTGCATAAATAAAAGCAAGAAATAGAAAATTTTCGAATGACACCTGTTTCCCTTTAATTTTATTCGGGATAAAAAGCAGTCGTAAGCTCATAAAAAGACAAACGAAAATAATTAGTAAAGACAGAGAAAAGATCATATTCTTATCCTCTTTTCAAATGAATTCCCTCGCTTTACTATACGCACCACTCAATAATGTTATGACTGCATGTACACGGTCTTTAGTTCCCTGCTCCTCGATATCTTTTAACTCCCTCGTTCCATACAATCACAGATATGACAAAAAACACAACTCCAATAACGGGCGTCAAAAAGGAATACACGTACCATTCTTCTCTTCTCAAGAAAAACGCTGCTGGGTAAACTCCGACAAATGCAAAAGGAAGAATCCATGTGAGCACAAAGCGGATTACCGTGTTATAAATATCTACCGGGTACCTTCCATAATTCCCAATGTTGTACATCATTGGCATAATCGATGTTCTAGCATCTGCCCAAAAGCTGATACAGGCGATAAGAATAAAAACACCTGCATACACTAGAGATCCACCTATTACAAAAACTATGAACAAAAACGGATCGTACCAATTGATAGAAAGTCCAAGCCGGGTACCAGCGTATGCCATAACCACAAAACCTGTAATCGCACCGAATAAAGATTCCAATTCCATTCGTTCAAGAACAATTTGAAACAGGCTGTGTATAGGTCGAGTTAAGATTCTATCCAACTCGCCTTTTACTATATATCGCTCGTTAAAATCCCAAATATTAAAGAAGGAAGAAAATAATGCAAATGGCACGAGAAAGAAGCCATAAATAAAGATAATTTCATCCCGACTCCAGCCGTTTAAAAAATCGGTATGACCAAACACTACAATAATGAAAATTAAATTTACCGCTTGAAAAAGCAAATCTGACACTAGTTCAACAACCAGGTCTGAACGATATTGAAGTCTAGTTTTCAAATATTGACCAATATATTGTGCAAGCATTTGTAAATAAAACATCATATTACCCTCCTTGGATGACAAGCATTTTCTTGGCTAATATCCAAAGAGCCTGTATCGGAACGATTAAGATTAACACCCACATACCTTGTAGCATTATTGCTTGTATGGTCTCACTAAACGAAAAACCGTTTGTAAATATCATGCTTGGCACATAACTGATTCCTTGAAATGGGAGAAACTTAAGTACCTCTTGAATTCCCTGAGGAAAAAAACTGAGCGGTAATAAAAGTCCAGAAAACAAATCAATAATTACCCGCTTTGCTCGAATGAGACCTGTATTATTAAATAAGAAAAAAGTAGTCATTCCTGTTAATAAATTGATTTGAGTATTTATTAAAAAGCTTAGGACAATGGAAACAAAAAAGAGTGCCCATGTGTAAATATCAGCTGAAAAACGAATGGGAAAAATCAACGAAACGATAAGCATTCCAGGGACAGAAAAGAAAAACAAACGGAAGATTCCTTCACCAAGCCCCTGCATGGTCTTCATCGTTAAGTAATTATAAGGTCGAATTAATTCAACAGCTACCTTTCCTTCCTTAATTTCCATAGCCATTTCTCGGTCAATATTATTAAAATAAAACGCCCGTGCCATCCACGCGACCGCAACATAGGTAGTCATTTGGAGTACCGATAAGCCTTCAATCGTCTCCTTGCCCCCATAAATAGCCTTCCATAAAAAATAATAGGCTCCAATATTAATACTATAAATTAAAATACCTGTGTAATAATTAGTACGATACGCTAACATCATTAAGAATCTTATTCGAATCATCTCAATATATTTGTCCATACTTCCCACCTATACTTCACCTTTCTCATAAATCTTACGGATAATTTCTTCAGTAGAAACCTCCATAATCTTCACATCTTTTATCTGAAAGGAAGAAATCACTGTACCAATTAAATCCGAGACCGCATTCGCTTCGTCGGTCGTATAGGCAGTAAAATACTGTTCTTTTTCTTCTAACTCCCATTTAACATGTAACTCACGTGTTACATTTTCTAAGGCTGCAAGCTCAACACCCTCTAAAAATTGAAATTGAACTTCTTTTCCTTCACCCCATGTTTCCTTTAAGTTTTTCAAGGCTCCATCGTAAATAATATTACCTTCATCAAGCATAACGACACGGTCACAAAGTGCTTCAATATCCGTTAAATCATGAGTTGTTAATAGGATGGTTGTATTATATTTTTCATTTATTTCCTTTAGGAAATCACGAATTTTTAGTTTTACAAGTACATCTAGTCCGATGGTTGGTTCGTCCAAGAATAAAAGTGGCGGATTATGAATGAGAGCAGCAGCAAGCTCACAGCGCATTCGTTGGCCTAACGACAACTTTCGAACAGGCTTATCCAGAAGTGGTTCAATATCCAGTGTTCGAATGACATGCCCCATGTGGCGGTCATACTCTTCATCAGAAACTTTATAAACCTTTTTTAATAAACGAAAGGATTCTTGAACGGCAATGTCCCACCAAAGCTGTGAGCGCTGTCCAAATACTACACCAATTGTCTGAACAAAAGCCTCCCGTTCTTTATGAGGGTTCATTCCATTTACTAACACATCACCTGCAGTAGGTGTTAATATACCTGTTAGCATTTTAATGGTTGTCGATTTACCAGCTCCGTTCTCACCGATATAACCGACCATCTCTCCTTGCTTTACGGAAAAGCTAATATCATTAACCGCACGAAGCACTTTATAATTTCTCGTAAATAAGTCTCTAAACGCTCCCTTTAGACCAGATCGTGAAGAATACGATTTAAATTCTTTTCTTAATCCATGTACTTCAATAGCATTTTTCATCTTGTTTCCTCCATATCTATCAAACACAAATCTTAGTGTACCCAAACCACTATCTCTTCTCAACCAAATACACTTATCTGAAAAATTTGCTATAGTTGTACGAAGGGAAAAATGACAAAAACATGCTAAAATAAGGTCATTCGATTTAACTAGGAGGATTAACATGCAATTTACGAATTCTGAACGATTACATAATGAAGCATTAGAGGTTATTGTCGGTGGGGTGAATAGTCCCTCCCGTTCCTATAAAGCCGTCGGAGGCGGTGCACCAGTGGTTATGGAAAGAGCAAATGGTGCTTATTTTTGGGACGTTGATGGCAATCAATACATTGATTATTTAGCAGCTTACGGTCCTATTATCACTGGACATGCACACCCACATATTACGAAAGCAATAAAAAAAGCAGCTGAATCTGGTGTACTATACGGAACACCTACTCATCATGAGGTAAAGTTTGCAAAAATGCTTCAAGAGGCAATGCCAAACTTGGAAAAGGTTAGATTTGTCAATTCTGGGACCGAAGCAGTAATGACGACGATACGCGTTGCTCGAGCTTATACAGGGAGAGATAAAATCATTAAGTTTGCTGGTTGTTATCATGGACACTCCGATCTTGTTCTTGTTGCTGCAGGGTCAGGACCATCTACCCTAGGCACTCCAGATTCAGCGGGTGTACCAAAGTCAATAGCTCAAGAAGTGATAACTGTTCCATTTAATGATATAGAACCATTTAAGATAGCTTTAGATAAATGGGGCGACGAAATTGCAGCCGTTCTAGTCGAACCGATAGTCGGTAACTTTGGAATTGTTGAACCTGTAGAAGGATTCCTACAGCAAGTGAATGATTTAACTCATGCAGCAGGTGCTCTTGTAATCTACGATGAGGTAATTACCGCCTTCCGTTTTATGTACGGCGGCGCACAAGATTTACTAGGGATTCAACCCGACTTAACCGCATTAGGAAAAATTATTGGTGGGGGACTTCCAATCGGCGCATATGGAGGTAAAAAAGAAATTATGGAAAAGGTGGCACCCCTAGGCCCTGCTTACCAAGCAGGTACAATGGCAGGTAACCCAGCGTCAATTCTTTCAGGAATAGCTTGTCTAGAAGTGTTAAAACAAGATGGAGTGTATGAATATTTAGATCGATTAGGTGCCATGCTCGAGGAAGGAATTTTACAAGCAGCGAAGGAACACAACATCTCCATCACCATTAACCGCTTAAAAGGAGCATTAACGATTTATTTCACGGACGAGAAGGTTATTAATTACGAACAGGCTGAAAACACTGATGGAGAGATGTTCGGAAGATTTTTCAAGCATATGCTTCACCAAGGAATCAATCTTGCACCTTCGAAGTATGAAGCATGGTTTATTACAATTGCCCATACACAAGACGATATTGAGGCAACAATTCATGCGGTTAACAATGCATTCGAGCTATTAAAGAGCGAATAATTATTCATATTTTTATACATTACGGAACTTTACAAAAGTTCCGTTTTTTGCTATTTACTTATTGAAAACGCTTCCATTACTAGTATAAGACTCTTAATTTCCAATATTTTTTCCTTTCTCCCTATCCAACTTTTTGCATATTTAATTGATTTCTGAAAATTCATATGATATTATAAGTTAAACAATTTTGTTTCTGCTCGACCTTTCTTGCAGCCAGTGATACTTCCCAAAGAAGGTAAAGATCAAGGTAAGTCATTAACCCCAACCTTTAATACACTGACTCGCTAAACCAACGTTTGTATCCGCAATTATTTAAACTCATTTTTAACAAATAGATCTTTGATCAGGAGGTGAAACGGCTTTTGAGGGACGGAACATTCCCGATTAGCCGAAAAGTATGACAGAACAATGGACCCCTTCTTTATTTAAAGAGTTCTACCGCGAAGAGCATGATGCATGCGGTATTGTATCTAGCTTAGAAAAATCGAATAAGCCTACAAGAGAGAATATCTTTAATTGTATCAATGCACTTGTCACCATGAACCACCGAGCAGGATTTATTAACGGAGAAGGCGATGGTGTAGGTATTCACATTGATATTCCTAAAGCATTATGGAAAGAAAAGCTAACTAATGCAGGAGCTGACCAAAGCAACGTTGACAATGACAACTTCGTCGTAGGTCATATCTTCATTAGCAGTAAACACACTCCTGAAGAAATTAAAACTGACTTGATTGCTAAATTAAAAGATTCTAATTTTACTATTGTTTTTGAATCAGACGAAGTAACAAATTCTTCTGCCCTAGGACCTATTGCGATTCAAGAAAACCCTGTGTTCTGGCAGTTTGCTGCTTTAGCAGATGTTTCTGGCCAAGAGCTTTCTAAAAAGCTTTTTAACATGACTGTCGATTTTGAGAAAAATGAAAATGTACATGTAGCATCATTAAGCCAATACCATGCTGTATATAAAGTAATGGGCGCTGGCGATATTCTTCCTAAGTACTATGCTGACTTAGCAAATCCTATTGTTGCTTCTACTATGACACTTGGACACAACCGTTACTCAACTAATACATTGTCTAGCTTTTTCCGTGTTCAACCTTTCAGCGTTCTTGGACACAATGGGGAAATTAACACAATTGCTAAGCTAAGAGACGAAGCTCGTTTAATCGGTGTACCTCTTGTAAAAGATGGTAGTGACTCACAAGACTTAAGTAGAACATTGGAGACATTGATTTGTCGTGATGGATACTCACTATTTGAGGCGCTGGATTTAGTCTTCCCTCCAATCGTGAACGAAATTAAATCATACCCTGAACATTTACAAGACTTATATACTTATATGCGTGAGGCTTGGGGACATTTCGCACAAGGACCTGCTGGAATTATCTCTCGTTTTGGTGACGAAGCAGCATTTAGTGTTGATGCCCTTGGATTACGTCCACTTTGGATGCTTGAGACAGAAACATCATACCTGTTCTCCTCAGAACCAGGAATCATTCCATCAAGTGAATATGTAAATGAACCAAAGCCATTAGCACCAGGTGAAAAAGTAGGTTTTAAGTGGGATGGCGACACATTAAAGCTTTATGAGCATGATGATTACCAAGCTGCTGTATACGAAAGATTTTCTAGTCGTTGCGACATTAAGGATGCGAGACTACGTCTTGATGCACCAGCTCTTGAGAAAAATGTATCAATGAACTACCCAACAAAATTACACAACGGACAATACAAAGCATTTGGCTGGGAGCGTGACCAGGTTCAGTTAGTAGAACAGATGGCTGAAAAAGGTGTAGAGCCTATTCGTTCTTTAGGGCATGACTCACCATTAGCTTCTCTAAATCCTGAGCGTAAAAATCTGGCTGACTATATTAAAGAAAGCGTTGCGGTTGTTACAAATCCAGCAATCGACCGTGATCGTGAAACAGAACATTTCTCAACTCGCGTAATAATCGGTCAAAGACCTTCTTTATTCGAAAATAATAAAAAAGGTAACGTAGTAGAATTAACCACTCCTATTTTAATAGAAGGATCAGCTGGTTATGAGATTAGTAAAGAGCTAAGTCAACCTAGCTATGATCAATTAACGAATCATTTTGGACAACAAAAGCTTGTAGCTTATATTTCAACAACTATTAAGACTGAAGAGACAGTTGCTGAAGCACTATCTCGACTACAATCTGAAGCGGTTGAAGCTGTAAATAGCGGAAAAACACTTCTAGTCCTTGACGATAACCATGCACATCATGATGGTCAGTTATGGCTTGATCCTCATTTAGCAACCTCAGCTATTGATCAAGCACTTGTAAAAGCAGAGGTTAGAAGAAATTGTTCCCTTCTCCTTCGTTCTGCTGCTATCCGTTCTTTACATGATGTGATTGTTGCATTTGGCCTAGGAGCAGATTTAATTAGTCCTTACTATATGTTTATCACTGTATTTGATGAGTCAACAAAGCCATTGGTTAACCTATACTCTGCCCTTACAAAAGGACTTGAGAAAGTAATTTCTACAATTGGTATCCATGAGCTACGTGGTTATAGCCGATTGTTCTCTGCTATCGGATTAAACGATGAAATTGCAAATGCACTTAAAGTCGTTAATTTCTTTGGTTCTGAACATTCCGTGCATAATTTTGCAACACTAAAAGAAGATGCCATTGCAAGAGCCACTGACTACCATAATGAAAAGGAAAGAATCGGAAAAACATTCAACCTCTTCCCACGCATTTGGAAAGCAATTGGAGAAGTTGCTTCCACTGGAGACTACACTCCATTAAAGGAGAAAATCTCTGAGCAAGAAGAGCAGAATCCAGTAACGATTCGTCACTTAACAAGTTTAAAGAAAGTAAAGTCTACTGTAAGAGCAGCAGATGTTAGCTTAAAAGTAGGAGATCATGATCTTCCATTCGTTATCGCTTCTATGTCTTTCGGTTCTCAAAATGAGATTGCTTTCCGCGCTTATGCTGAAGGTGCAGATCGACTTAACATGGTTAGCTTAAATGGTGAGGGTGGAGAGATTAAGGATATGCTTGGTAAGTATCCACGTACACGTGGACAGCAGGTAGCTTCCGGTCGTTTCGGAGTTAATGCTGAATTATTAAACTCTTCTAACCTACTTGAAATTAAAATTGGTCAAGGCGCGAAGCCTGGTGAAGGTGGTCACTTACCTGGATCAAAGGTAACTGCGAAAATTGCTGAAGCACGTAATGCAACGATCGGTTCTGACTTAATCTCGCCTTCTAACAACCATGATATTTATTCAATTGAAGATTTGGCACAAATGATTCATGAATTAAAAACAGCTAACGACAAAGCAAAAGTTGCTGTAAAAGTTCCTGTTGTACCAAACATTGGAACAATCGCAGTTGGTATTGCAAAAGCTGGAGCAGATATTATTACCCTAAGTGGATTTGATGGTGGAACAGGTGCAGCGAGAATTCATGCCCTTCAACACGTTGGTCTTCCAGTAGAAATCGGTGTTAAAGCAGCTCACAATGCTCTTCTTGAAGCAGGACTGAGAGATCATGTAGAGCTTTGGGCAGACGGTGGAATTAAGAGTGTTCAAGACGTAATTAAGGTAATGCTTCTTGGCGCTAACCGTATCGGCTTCGGAACACTTTCTATGATTGCTATTGGATGTACAACTTGCCGTGGATGTCATCTAGATACATGTCACGTTGGGATTGCGACTCAAATCGATTCCGAAGCACAAGCTAAAGAACATGGTTTAAGACGTTTCGTTCCAAGACAATCTGACTTAGCAGTCCAAGCGATTGTAAATTTCTACACGGCATTTGCAAATGAGCTGAAGGAACTTACTGCATCACTAGGGGTAAAAAATCTTCAAGACATCGTTGGTCGCTCTGATCTACTTGAACAAACAAAGGGTCAAGAACAACTGAACTTAACATATTTGTTAAAGCCTCTTGAAATTGGTCAGCTTCATCATAAGGAAGCTGCAGCTACTGCAGAAGAAAAGCAGCTTCAAGTTGCAGTTGGAGCAGAGTATTTAGATGCGAGCGTTGATGAGTTACACCAATCACGCGAGTTCCATAGTGTTACATCTGAACAAAGAGTATTAGGTAGCCGAGTATCTTGTCACCGCGTACGTGGTCGATTAGATGGATCATACCGTAGCCTTCCTCCTGTTCAACTGAAATACAAGAAAGGCTCTATCCCTGGAAATGGCCTAGGTGCTTATAACAGCGATGGAATCAGTATTGAAGTTAACGGTGGCGCACAAGACGGTACAGGTAAGACATCTGTTGGTGGTAAAATCCTTATCTTTAAGGCTCAAGGGAAAAACGGCAAGTACTTGAATGGTTCCGTTGGTAAAGGCTTTGGATACGGAGCACAGCATGGTCTATTAGTTGCACAAGGAAACGCCGATGCTCGTGCGGGAATTCGTCTATCTGGTGCTGATATTATTATTGGTGGTCAAGTAACGAAACCAATTCCAACTGTTGAAAATGGAAATATCGGAGCAAGAGCAAATATTAAAGGTTTTGCCTTTGAATACATGACAAATGGCCGTGGCCTTGTTCTTGGTGATCCAGGACCATGGATTTGTGCAGGTATGACTGGTGGAGTTGTTTACTTAAGACATCAACCAGAAATGGGCTTAACAAAAGAAGCGTTACAACGAAGAATTGCTAAAGGTGCTAAAATCTCAATCACTAATTTAACAGCAGAAGGTAAGCAAGATATCAAGGAACTATTAGGTCAATATGTTGCATTGCTTCAAGAGCAAGGTCAAGAAGAAGAAGCTAATCAACTTGCTGAGCTTTTAAAACAACCAGAACAGCACTTCGTTCAAGCAATACCAGTTAAAGAGCAAGCAGATCCATCTGTTTCTACAGAGTGATTTTTAAATGAGCTTGTACAAAGAAAATGCCCCTTTTTGCGGGCATTTTTTTTTGTAATAAAAGCTTACAAAATAATATTGCATAAAAATCATAAAATATATAAAAAATCATATAAATAACCCTTGAACTTACATTTTAATCACTGTATAGTACATTATTGTTATTAAAACTTATCAGTAGTAGGAAAGGAATTATTTACTTATGAAGCTTGGCGCCCGCATTCTAAAGACGGGAATTGCAATTGTTTTATCTTTGTTTCTTGCGGAGGTTTTCCAATCACCTTCCCCTGTTTTCGCTGGAATTGCTGCAATTTTTGCTTTACAACCCACCGTATACCGATCTTATTTAACGATTATCGAACAAGCACAAGGAAATTTAATCGGTGCCATTATTGCCGTATTATTTGTATTAACACTTGGAAATAACATAGTTATCATTGGGCTGGCAGCTATTATTGTCATTATTATCAATCTTAAATTAAATATAGAAAAAACCATTCCACTTGCACTTGTTACTATTATCGCAATTATGGAAAATCCTAGTGATACATTTATTGAATTCGCAATTATTCGTTTTTCTACAATTATGCTTGGAATTTTCGCAGCATTTATTGTTAATTTAGTTTTCCTACCACCTAAATACGAAAATAAGCTATTCTTTAAAATATCAAATATGATGGATGAAATCACTCGCTGGATACGAATGAACACAAGAAACGCCTCAGATCATCATTTGCTAAAGAATGATATTGAAAAATTAAAGGATATGGTGATCAAACTCGATCAGTTATATATTTTATATAAGGAAGATCGAAATTATTTTAAAAAGAATGATATTGTCAAGGCAAGGAAGCTTGTCATTTATCGTCAAATGATTTCGACAACCAAACGAGCACTCAATGTGTTAAAAAGGCTTCATCGTTATGAAAATGAACTCTCTCAGCTACCAGAAGAGTTTAAACTAGAACTTCAGCAGCAACTCGATTGTTTAATTGATTCTCATGAACAAATCATGTACCGATTTGCCGGTAAGGGAAAGATGCCACCAAATCACGAGGTTGGCAACTTCTGTTTGAATAGAAAAGATCTATTTAATTTATTTCTTTCTCAACAAGATAAACTAAATGAGCATGAAAACGATAATGTCTTTTTTCATACGATGCAAGTCGTTTCCGCAATGGTAGAGTACGACGAAACTTTAGAGCATCTAGATGTTCTTGTTAACAGCTTCCATTCGTATCATAAAGAAGTCAATGAAGTGAAATTCGAGGAAATTCAAGATTAAACTAGGAAAAAGCAGCTGATTTTTGTCAGCTGCTTTTTGTTAGTTCTTCATTCGTGGGTCTAGTGCGTCTCGTAAACCATCCCCCATTAGGTTAAATCCAAGAACGGTCAACATGATGGCAAGCCCGGGGAATATCATTGTCCACGGTGCTTGTATTAGGAATGTTCTTGCATCCGCAAGCATTTTCCCCCATTCAGGGTTTGGTGCCTCCGCTCCAAGTCCTAAAAAACCTAATGCTGCAGCTTCAATAATTGCAGTTGCTATTGCTAAAGTTCCTTGTACAATTATCGGAGCCATACTATTTGGCAACACATGGTGAAATAAAATACGAGAGTTTTTCATTCCCACTGCTTTTGCTGCCATAATATATTCTTCCTGCTTAACCGTTAAAACTCTTGATCGTATTAAACGGCCAAAGTTTGGAATATTGATAATGGCAATCGCAATTAATGCATTACGTAAAGATGGACCAAGGACAGCCACGATTGCAATTGCTAGTAGAATACTAGGGAAAGCAAGCATAATATCAAATGTTCTAGAGATAATCGCATCTACCCACTTACCATAATATCCTGCTAATATTCCTAGTAGACAGCCAACTACGATCGATCCTAATACTGCTAAAAAACCGACCCATAAGGAGATTCTTGCCCCATATACAACTCTTGAGAAAATATCACGACCAAAATCGTCCGTTCCGAACCAATGATCACTCGATGGTGGTAACAAACGGTTAGACAGCATTTGCTCCTTAAACGTATAAGGTGCGATTAAAGGTGCAAATATTGCGACCAAAATAAAGAAAATAACAATGAACGCTCCAATTACTGCAAGCTTATTCTTTTTAAAGCTGATCCAAGCTTCCAGCCAGGGTGAAACAACCTTCTCTTCTGTTCCAATAATGGGCTGATCATTTTTTTGTGTTGAAAGTTCCATTGAAGCCCCTCCTTTCAATTAATGGTATTTAATTCGAGGATCTATCGCTGCATACAATAAGTCGATGACTAAGTTAATCATGACAAATATAAAAGCAATAACTAGTACTCCAGACTGCACTACCGGATAGTCCCGGTAACCAATCGCTTCATAAATATAACGACCAATTCCCGGCCAACTAAATATTGTTTCAGTAAGTATCGCACCACCTAATAATAGCCCAGTTTGTAGTCCTATTATGGTCAAAACTGGAATGATAGCATTTTTTAATGAATGCTTGTACACCACCCAAAACATCTTTAACCCTTTTGCACGTGCTGTACGGATAAAGTCTGAACGCATAACCTCAAGCATGGTTGAACGTGTGATTCTTGCAATGATTGCCATTGGAATTGTGGCTAATGCGATACTAGGAAGGACAAGATGTTTAATGACCTCAACGAGCTGATCAGTTCGTCCCTGAATGATGGTGTCAATAATATAAATATTAGTTATAGCAGTAACCGGATTTCTTACTTCTTCCCTACCAGAAGTTGGCAGCCAATCTAAATTAATAGCAAATACCCATTGTTCCATTAGACCAAGCCAAAATATCGGCATGGATACACCAACTAAAGCTAATACCATGGCCACATAATCGAACCATGAATTTTGGAACCATGCACTGATGATTCCAGCATTAACGCCAATTACAACTGCCACTAACATCGCGCAGAACGAAAGCTCAATGGTCGCCATTAAATAAGGGACCATTTCTTCAGAGATCGGAGCTTTTGTCCTAATTGACTCACCAAGATCTCCTGTTAACAAGTTTCCTAGATAATGAAAATACTGAACGAACCATGGCTGATCGAGTCCCAACTGTTTTGTTAATGCCTCAACCGCCTCCTTAGTTGCAAGCTGACCTAGAATTAACTGAGCAGGATCACCCGGAATAGCTCGAATCATAAAAAAGACAACTAATGATAATCCGAGAAGAACTGGAATCAAGGAAAATAATCGTTTAACTGTATAAGTAAGCATAGTCCACCTCGCTTCAATTTAGGATGAGTAGAGTGAAAAAAGGGAGCGAAACTCCACTCCCTTTTCCTCATTCATTATTTGAATTCAACCGTTGAAAGAATATCAGAACCAGTTGGATGCGGAAGGAAGCCAGTAATATTCGCTTTTCCTGCTAAAGCTGGTTGTGAGTGTACTAGTGGAATCCATGGAGCATCTTCTTTAATTAATACTTGCGCTTCTTTATAAAGCTTCTCACGCTCAGCTTGGTCAGCTGTAGATTGCGCTGCTACCAATAGATCGTGAACTTCTTGGTTTTGATAGTAAGAGTAGTTATTGCTTCCGATGCTATCTTGGTCAAGTAATACATATAAGAAGTTATCAGCATCACCGTTGTCACCTGTCCAGCCAAGTAGGAATGTATCCGCTTCTCCAAGGCGAGCCTTGTCTAAGTAAGTACCCCACTCATAAGTAACAATTTTAGCTTTTACTCCGATTGCTTCGAAGTTAGCTTGAAGTGCTTCTGCAACCTTTTGTCCATCTGGCATATAAGGTCTTGCTACAGGCATTGCCCAAAGTTCCATTTCAAAGCCGTTTTCGTAACCAGCTTCTTTTAAAAGTTCTTTTGCTTTTTCAGGATCATACTCATAATCAACTACATCATCATTGTATCCAGCAACAACTGGAGGCATTGGGTTCTTCGCAGGCTCCGCAGCTCCAGCATAAAATGCATCAATAAGAGCTTCTTTGTCTACTGCATAGTTAAGCGCTTGACGAACTAACTTTTCCTTCAATGGACCGCGCGTACTTGTTAAACCAAGGTAAGCAATGTTTAAAGAAGGACGGTAGAATGTTTGTAAATCTGCATTTGCCTCAATCGTTCCAACATCCGAGAAGTTTACACCATCAATTAGATCTACTTCACCTGAAGATAATGCATTTAAACGTGCAGAGTTATCAGGAATCGCACGGAAAATAACTTGGCTAAGCTTCGGCAATCCTTCTTGCCAGTATTCTTCGTTCTTTACGATTGTAATTTTGTCATTACGCTTCCACTCTTTAAATACGAATGGACCTGTACCAACTGGATTTTCCATGAACTTATCGCCATATTCTTCAATTGCAGCAGGGCTCGCAATTGCGAATGGGCTCATTGCTAAGTTTTTATAGAATGGTGCTAATGGAGAATTTAGAACAAATTCAACTGTGTAGTCATCTACCACTTTCACTTCTTTGATACGATCACCGAATTGAGAGTTATAGTAGTAGTATTGTTCTTTATCACCACTTGCCCAGCGGTCGAAGTTAAACTTAACAGCTTCTGCGTTGAAATCTGTTCCGTCATGGAACTTGATACCTTCACGCAGCTTTAATGTATAAGTTAATCCATCTTCACTATTCGACCACTCCGTTGCTAATCCTGGAGCAAGTTCAGTGTCTTGTTCTCCGAATTCAATCAGGGTTTCAAAAATGTTCTTTGTTACTTTGAAAGACTCACCATCAGTAGCAGTAGCTGGGTCTAGTGAGACCGAATCGCCACCACGTCCAAAAACTAATGTATCAACCGCAGCTTCCTCGCTTCCTGAACCTTCTCCTTCTGAAGAAGACTCATTAGCTGTGTTCTTGCTACATCCGACCAATGCTAATGAAAGCATTAGGATAAAAGCAAGGAACATAAGACTAGTACGCTTTTTCAATGTTTTTCCCCCTCTTAATCTGAGAGTTCACTACTCTCTTTTTTTATTTATCATCCATGCCTCAAGTCACTTTTTTAGTAAAGGTGACATGCAGCAAAGTGACCAGGTTCGACTTCTTTCATTTCGGGTCTTGTTGTTTTACAGATATCCATGCAATCCCTGCAGCGTGTGTGAAACGCACAACCCAATGGAGGGTTAGATGGGCTTGGAAGATCTCCGCTTAAAAGCTCCCGATCCTTTTTGACATCTGGGTCAGGAATCGGAATGGAATCAAGTAAAGCTCTTGTATACGGGTGGAGAGGCTTTTCGTAAAGCTTCTCTGATTCAGTAATCTCTACCAATCTACCTAAATACATAACTCCCACTCGATCACTAATATGTTTGACTACTCCTAGATCATGAGCAATAAAGATATACGTTAAACCAAAGTCCTTTTGCAAATCCTCAAGAAGATTTAACACCTGTGATTGAATGGATACATCAAGTGCTGAAACAGGTTCATCAGCGATAATAAGCTTTGGCTTGGTCATTAATGCACGAGCAATACCTATCCGTTGCCTTTGACCACCGCTGAATTGATGCGGGTATCTCTTCGCATGGTAACTGCTCAAACCAACAACCTCAAGCATTTCTCTCACTCTTCTTTTCCGCTCTTCCTTATCACCAATTCCATGAACGATAAGCGGTTCTTCGAGAATCTTTTCAACCGTATGTCGAGGGTTTAGAGAGGCAAAAGGGTCCTGAAAAACCATTTGAATTTCTTTTCTCATTTTTCTCATTGCATTTGAATTAAGACTTGTTAATTCTTGATCCTCAAAAAAGACCTTTCCCTCTGTCGCCTCTAACAAACGCATTAAAACACGGCCAGTTGTTGATTTACCACAACCAGATTCACCAACAAGACCTAACGTTTCTCCCTTTCGAACATAAAAACTAACATCATCAACTGCTTTTACATGGCCGACTGTTTTTCCAAACAAGCCGCCTGTAATAGGAAAATACTTTTTTAGATTATCAACTTTCAATAAAACATCAGTCATGAGCAACAACTCCTTCATGGAGGAAGCATCTTACACTTTGACCATTCTCCAATTGATAGAGTTTCGGATCCTCTATGTAACAACGATCATGCGCCTTATCGCAGCGGGCTGCGAAACGACAGCCTTTTTGTATGGATCCAGGCTTCGGAACGTTCCCAGGAATAGAATAAAGCCGCTCCTTTTTCTCTCTAACATCTGGTACTGATTGTAATAGTCCCATAGTGTATGGATGTTTTGGGTTTTTGAATATATCTCTTACTTCTGCTTCCTCAACAATTTTCCCCGCATACATAACGATAACCCGCTGACAAAGGTCTGCGACTACTCCTAGATCATGGGTAATCATGACGATTGCTGTATCCAGTTTTTCGTTCAAATCCTTCATTAACGCTAGAATTTGTGCCTGTATCGTAACATCCAATGCGGTTGTCGGCTCGTCGGCGATTAATAGTCGTGGGTGACAGGAAAGGGCCATCGCAATCATGACACGCTGTCTCATGCCACCTGATAGCTGATGAGGGTATTCATCAATTATTTGTTCAGCACGAGGAAGTCCAACTAGCTTTAACATCTGGATCGCTTCGATTCGTGCTTCTTTTTTACTCATTTTCTTATGTATTCGAATTCCTTCTATTAATTGATTTCCTATTGTAAAAAGCGGATTAAGGGAAGTCATCGGCTCTTGGAAAATCATCGCTACTTCATTGCCTCTTATCTCACGCATTCTTTTCTCTGAAGCTTGAACGAGATTTTCACCATTTAACCAGATCTCACCATTTGTTATTTTTCCTGGTGGCTGGGGAACGAGCTTCATAATCGACAAGGAAGTCACGCTCTTTCCACATCCTGACTCACCAACTATCCCTAGAATCTCTCCCTTATTTACAGAGAAGCTGATTTGGTCAACGGCAGGAATCTCTCCATCTGCGGAAAAAAAGGTCGTCTGGAGCTGTTTTACATCTAATACTGGAGTTTGACTCACAAAGTTACTCCTCTCTTACTGAATATTCAATTCATTCTTTTTTTTCATTTTATTCTATAAATACTGGTAAGTCTACAACTATTTCTCAATCTTACTAATTTTTAGAATAATATGTTAACATAGTAATTTTTTCTTGCCATACTCTCTATCCTATGAATACCTCTTAGAAGAAATGACAAAAAGCCCCCGAAGGTTTCTCCCTCGGGGTGATGCTAATGCTCCAACTGTTGAATTTGGAATAATTTATAGTAGTTCCCTTGCTTTTTCATCAGTTCTTCATGCTTTCCGATTTCAGAAATCTCCCCATTCTCTATCAAGACTATTCGGTCTGCATGAGTGATCGTGGACAGTCGATGAGCAACAATAAAGGTTGTTCGGTCCTTAGCCAGCTTTTCAAAAGCTTCTTGAATTAATGATTCACTCTCTAAATCTAAAGCGGAAGTGGCCTCATCCATCACAAGAATTGGTGGATTTTTAATAAATACTCTAGCAATAGCTATCCGCTGCTTTTGCCCACCAGAAAGCTTAACACCTCTTTCTCCTACCTTTGTTTCGTACCCTTCTGGTAGGTTCATGATAAATTCGTGAGCATTTGCTGCCTTTGCAGCTGCAATTACCTCTTCATCTGAAGCTCCAGGTTTAGCTAGTAAAATATTCTCTTTAACCGAATCACTAAACAAAATACTATCTTGTAAAACCATTCCAATTTTATCTCTTAGTGAACGTACTTGTAAGGAACGGATATCTTGTCCATCTAAATAAATCGCTCCACCTGTCACATCATAAAACCTAGGAATTAAGCTAATCAAAGAGGATTTACCTCCACCGCTCATACCTACGAGTGCAATGGTCTCCCCTGGTGTCACTTCGAGATTTATGTTTTTTAATATATCTTGTTCATTCTCATTGTATCGAAAAAACACATTTTGGAAATGGACGTTCCCAACCACATTGGTACATTCAACTGCATTGGGTGAATCATCAATATCATATTTTTCATCTACAAACTCAAACACACGATCCATGGAGGCAATTGATTGTGTCAATGTCGTGGACGAATTAACCAATCTACGTAACGGATTATACAAACGATCAATATATGCAATAAACGCCACCATTTCTCCTATCGAAAGATCCCCTTGAATAACCTCATAGCCTGAGTATCCGATCACAATGAGCGGAGCAATGTCTGTTATCGTATTTACAACCGCAAAGGCTTTCGCATTCCACTTCGTATGGTCTAGAGCTTTTGTAAGAAAATTCCTATTTTGCTTGTCAAAGCGTTCCTGCTCATAGTCTTCTACTGCAAAGCTTTTAATAACAGACATTCCTTGAACTCTCTCATGGAGAAAGCTTTGTACTTCAGCAAGAGCCTGTGATCTTTTTCTTGTAAGTCCCCGTAAATTGCCGAAAAAAAACTTTACGGAAAAAGCGTAAAAAGGAAACAAAACAAGTGAAACAAGTGTTAACTTAACATCCATCATCATCATTAAGATGATCGCTATTGCTATCGTAGCCATATCAAGCCATAAATTCATTAGTCCGGTAATGACAAATGTTTTTGTTTGCTCGACGTCATTAATAACACGTGAGATGACTTCTCCCGCTTTGGTATTTGAGTAATACTTAAAGCTCAATTTTTGAATATGAGTGTAAAGCTTGTCTCTTATATCGTATAAAATTTTACTAGCAACCCATTGAGCATAATATTGTCGATAGTACTCAATTGGCGGTCTAGCAACAACAAAAATAACCATCATAATGGCCATTATCATAAATAGCTTACTCGTTTTTTCTTCAGAAGATAATGTTTGATTACCAACGATATCATCTAGGACATATTTGATTAAAATCGGAATTAATAGCGGTATGACAAACTTAATGATTCCAATAATGATTGTCCCGATGATTTGTAATCGATACGGTTTTACAAAGTGTAAATACCTTCGAATGCTACTCATCCTGACACCCTCCATTCAGCTCTTACTCACATAAAGAAAAACCTGTTGCAACTAGTGACAACAGGCGTTTTTCTTTCGTTAAATGATTACCGTCTGTATGTTAAATATCTTTCGTACCATGTATCAATAAAATCCGGTGCAAAAGGTCCTTTTCGTTGACGAATCCAACTAATCAGGTTGTCCACATTTGCGCGAAGAATTTTATCAATGACTTCCGGGTAGTTCATCTCAATACGATGACGCTCGTACTCATCCTCGTCTAACAAATTAAAAGTCATATCTGGAAACACTTTAATATCAAGGTCATAGTCAATGTATTTTAATGCTTCTCCATCAAAAATAAATGGGGAGCTTATGTTGCAATAATAATACACTCCATCTTCACGTATCATTCCGATGACATTAAACCAGTATTGAGAATGAAAATAACATATAGCTGGTTCTCTAGTAATCCACGTTCTTCCATCCGATTCAGTTACGATGGTACGGTCATTTCCACCAATGACTAATCCTTGCGTTCCCTTTAATACGGTAGTCTCCTCCCATACTCGATGGATGTGACCATTATGTTTGTAACTATGTATTTGGATCGGTTCACCTTCCATGGGTACGCCCATTTTTCTCCCTACTTTCATTATCCGAACGCTCCCGAAACCTAAAAAATGCTAATATAATAAAAGTTTTCCTCAAAAGGTTACAAAGAACATTTCCTGTTTTCTACTATTATAACGGTAAAACATCGAATTTAAAACAAAGAGCCCTTGAAATTTCTCAAAGGCTTTATAATTTACGTATAAAATTAGTTGAATTGTATTATTTTTTCACTTTTTATCTTTTTAAAGCTGTTTCTGCTTCCTGATATGAGCGAATAAGCTCCTCCGTTTGCCTTTCAAAAATTTGATGAATTTCACGCAAATCCTGCTTCATTTGCTGAATCTCATCCTGAATACTTTCCAACTTCGCATGCTTTTGCAGCAATCTCAATTCCTCTTCAATTTCCTGACAGCGTTCAAGCTCTGTTTGTATGTATAGTAGCTTTTCCATTGTAGCCATTTGTTCACCAACTAATCGTGAAAAATCACTCACCTTTGTCCACCGCCTTCTTTTTCGATATATATACTATTCGGTAAGGTTCATGAGTTTCCTTTGACTAGTTATGTAGACGTATTAGAAGTTTTGTCGAACACAGAAAAGCGGAAGCGCCCGTTTAGCAACGTATGGACTGGAGAGCTTCGACTGAGATAAAGGAAACACGGAGAGCGTAAGCGATTCGATGTTGACTTATCGTAGGGAGAAGATCGAAGTACACTAGTTGCTGGGCG
>NZ_JAKFCQ010000043.1:0-54024 GCF_036676585.1 Robertmurraya sp. | reverse complement strand
AATTAGATTGATCATCATATCACAAAAATATTCTTGACCAAATAAAAGAATACTGTTAAAATTACAAATTATCGTAGAATAATAGCTTGAGAGTTTGTTGATAGAAACAAATCTCAGCTGTAAATAATATAATCAAGCAAGCTATGAATGTTATGGGTCAAACTATAACAGGAGCGGCTTCTGGAGAGATCGCATATTGCGACGCCGAAGGGTTCACAATCTCAGGCAAAAGGACAGAAGAGTAAAGATACTATTTGGTATGATTGGAAGAGTAAGTAAGTTCTCTTTTAACATTTTACCATGTGTATTTGTTATTCTGACGTTTTAAGAGATTGGGGGGGAACTCCAGTCTCTTTTTTTATTGCTATTATTCTTACAATAATTATTTGAAAGAAAACGGAGGAATTTCAAGTGGCACAGCATGAGTTAAAAAGGGAACTGAAAAATCGTCACGTACAACTAATCGCAATCGGTGGAACGATTGGTACCGGCTTATTTTTAGGTTCAGGAAAAGCAATTTCATTAGCAGGTCCCTCAATCATCTTAGCTTATTTAATAGTGGGTATAGCAACCTTTTTTGTTATGAGAGCATTAGGGGAGCTTTTGTTATCGAATGCAGGTTATCAATCGTTTACCGATTTTGCAGTGGATTATATTGGACCATGGGCAGGCTTTGTAACCGGGTGGACGTACTGGTTCTGTTGGATTATGACGGCGATGGCCGATATTATTGCGGTAGGAATGTATGTGCAGTATTGGTTTGATATTCCACAATGGGTACCAGCGCTTATCTGTTTAATCATTTTATTAGGATTGAATCTATTAACAGTAAAGCTTTTTGGAGAATTAGAATTTTGGTTTGCCATTATTAAGGTTATAACGATTCTTGCTTTAATTGTTATTGGGGTTGTTTTACTAGTGATTGGATTTAAAACAGAGGCTGGAACGGTTTCTGTACAAAATTTATGGCAACACGGAGGGTTTTTCCCGAATGGAATTAGCGGCTTTTTGTTTTCTTTCCAAATGGTCGTATTTGCTTTTGTTGGAGTAGAGTTGGTTGGTGTATCAGCTGCAGAAACAGCGGATCCAAAGAAAAATATTCCTTCAGCCATTAACAAAATTCCTTTAAGAATTCTGTTCTTTTATGTAGGTGCTCTAATTGTTCTACTTTGCATCAATCCATGGAATCAGTTGAATGCAGATACAAGTCCTTTTGTTAAGACCTTTAGTTTAGTTGGTATTCCCGTTGCGGCCGGGATCATTAATTTTGTTGTATTAACGTCTGCTGCATCTGCGAGTAATAGTGGATTATTCTCTACAAGTCGAATTATGTATAACTTAGGACGTCAAAACGGTGGAACAAGTATGCTTGCTAAATTGAACAAAAATGCAGTGCCAAGTAATGCATTACTTATTTCCACGGTCATTGTTTCTGTCGGGACGTTATTAAGTAAGCTTATCCCCGAGCAAGCCTTTGGAATTGTGACAACCATTAGTGCCATTTGTTTCATTTGGGTATGGAGCATTATATTAATCTCTCATATTAGATATAAGAAAACTCGTCCAGATTTACATCAAAAATCAGTTTTTAAAGCTCCACTAACACCATTTATTAACTATGTCGTACTAGCTCTTTTTGGGTTTATTTTACTTGTGATGCTTATTTCAGAATCCACTCGTTCAGCATTAATGTTGACACCATTATGGTTTGTTTTATTATTTGTTTTGTATTTCTTTAAAAGTAAGAGATCGGTGTAATAGATAGACACTTTGTCGATAGACAAGGTGTTTTTTATTTTTTTCAACTGTGTACAACATAAAAACAGAAGTTTAGGTGAATTTAATAATAAAACTGCCAAATAGGAGAAATTTATGCAAAGCCTAGTGAAGATACTAATACCCAGACAATTATTTCTATTACTACTATTATCAACTGGTTTACTAAACCATGTCATACTTATTCCTAATCTATTGACGGCAGCCGGGAGGGATAGTTGGTTAAGTGTGATTGTTGCTTACCCGATAGGAATAAGTTTACTTTGGTTAATTTACTACATCGTAAAAAATAGCCCAAATGAGGGGTTTTTTCATATGGTCCGACATCGCTTTGGACCCATTTTTTCTTATTTATTATTAGCTCCTGTTTTAATATTTTTGTTTATTAGCTCTTATATAACCTTTAGAGACTTGATGATCTGGTTAAATGCCTATTTTCTCGCTGAAGCACCTATCATGATGATCAATATCGTACTAATTATTGTGTGTTGTATCATTACACTCTCTGGTGTGAAAACCATGGCCATAGCAAGTGGATTATTGTTACCTATTGTGGTATTGCTAGGATTCTTTATTGCATTTACTAATACGAGCTTTAAGGACCCAAGCCTTCTATTTCCTGTATTAACAGATGGATATTCCCCTTTACTTAGAGGTACAATCTATGTTCTTGCGGGACTGTTAGAACTATATATTGTGGTTTTGTTACAACCGTTCTCACAAGAACCCATTACATTTAAACAACTACTGATATTAATGACCGTATTAACGGGATTAATTTTTGGGCCACTCTCAGCTTCTATTATGGAATTTGGTGTAGTTGAGTCAGTGAACTTTCGCTATCCAGCCTATGAACAGTGGAGAGTATTGAATATTGGTGAATACATCTCAAATCTTGACTTCTTTGCTCTGTACCAATGGTTAAGTGGTGCACTTATAAGAATTGGATTATTTATGTACCTCTTAGGACATTCTTTATCACGAAAAAGGAGCGAATATCGGCTGAATCCTAAGCTTGTAGGTATGATGTATCTCTTGCTATTAGGAGTTACTTTGATAAAGTTTGAATCATTCACTTTCTATCAAATCATTTATTTATATGTCTTACCAATCACTCTAGCTTTTTTTCTACTACAGATTTTACTATCAGCTTTTATTATTTTTGTCTTAAAGAAGAGGGATAAACAACATGAGCAGGAAAATGAACTCGGATCCAGTTCTTCATAAACCATCAAAGGATAAAACTAGCCTGATCACAGAGAAGCTGAAGAAAAGTGAAGATCTATTATGTAAGGAACATGGTCAAGAGGCTGAGAAATTTAAGCTTATTTATTTTGAATCGTTAGTTGATAGTCAATATTTAGATCAATATATATTACCAAGAATAAGCGGCCACGAGAAAGGCATAGTGAAAGCGAAATTAACTTCCTTGTTTCAGGCGGAAGATGTGACTGATAAATCAATTGACAACCTGTTACAACTTTTATTTGAAGGATATGTGCTATTTGATTTTCAAAGTGAGTTATTAAGTATTCAAGCGGGCGATTTTCCAAAAAGGCAGCCTGAGGAATCAGCGCTTGAAACCTCCATCAGAGGACCAAAGGATGGTTTTGTTGAGGATTTAAAGACAAACATTTCATTAGTTCGTCGGAGACTCAATACTTCTTCTTTATGTGTCGAAAAATATACAATTGGTACAAGAAGCAATACAAAAGTAGTCCTAATGTATATAGAAGATATTATAGACAAAAGGGTACTTAAAGAAGTTCATACACGACTAGATAAGATAGAGATTGATGTAATGACGAGTATTTACGATTTGGAGTCATTGATTCGTGATCGACCGTATTCGGTTCTTCCAAGTATGGACTATACTGGCCGGCCAGACTTTATCGTTCAGGCTTTGATCCAAGGTCGATTTGCTCTTATAGTAGAAGGAAATCCAACTGTCTCCATTGCTCCAACCAACTTATTATTACAAACGAAATCTCCTGAAGACCATTATATTAGCTATACGTATGTAACGATGGAAAGAATTATGAGGATGTTAGGAGTAACGGTATCTGGATTTTTACCTGGAATTTGGATTGCCTTTTCAGCTTTTAATATTGAGCAGATTCCGTATTTACTTGTTGCAACGATATCTATTTCACGTTTTGGATTGCCTTTATCTGCACCAATTGAGATGTTTGTAATCTTATTTTTGTTTGAGTTATTTAATGAAGCAGGAGTACGGTTGCCGCGAGCAATCGGACAAACGGTAGCTGTCCTTGGGGGCTTAATTGTGGGAGATGCAGCCATCAGAGCAGGCTTAACTTCTCCTACGATGCTTGTCGTTGCAGCCATTACATATATTTCGTCCTTTACCTTAGTGAATCAATCGTTAAGTTCAGCCATTACAATCATCAGATTTGGGGTCCTTATTTTAAGTACTTTTTTTGGATTATTTGGTGTCATTTCTGGCTATATATTAACCGTAATTTATTTATCAACCATTACTTCCTTTGGTACTCCTTATCTAGGAGCGTTAGCACCTGTGTCATTAATAGAGGTGATAAAGTCCTTTTTAAAAGCACCTACTCAGTATTATAAGTCAAGAACATCCTCCACAAGTCCTAATGACAGAACAAGAGGTGGAGATTGATCATGTTGAGAAGTTGGTTTATCTGTATCATAGTCTGTCTTCTGCTAACGAGCTGTTCAGGTATAAAAAATATTCAAGACCTAACCTATATTGTAGCCATTGGACTTGATTATAACGTGGAAACTCAGGAGTATACCGCCTATCTACAAGGGTTGAATTTTGCAGGTGTGGCAAAGCAGGAAGGGGGAAAACCTACTGAACCAATCCCTATCTTTGTGGCATCGGCTAAAGGTGAAACCCTCAACCTGGCTGTGCGCAATCTTTATAAACTGGCTGAACCTCCCTTGTTTTTTGGGCATGTAAAGTCACTCATACTTACTCAAGCAATTGTTGAAAACAAGTTTAATGAGGTAATTGAAGAAATTGGTAGAAATCGATCCCTGAGGCCAACCCTTCGCATTATTACTACATCAGAGGATATGCAAGACCTTCTGAATGTAAAGGCCTTATTTAATTATCCTGCTGTGTACACTGTACTATATAAGAAAAATCAATACGAATTATCTCGTGATGAGATTAGACCGACGATGTTAATGTTTTTCTTAAGAGAGTTTCATGAGCCCATGGGAATGTCGAAGATTCCTACTGTGAGTATTGATAAAGAAACTTGGAAGGCAGATGAACCTTACCCTATCTTATACTTTAGTGGATATTCGGTATTTCAACACCAAAAGTACATTCAAACCATCCCCTTTAAAGATGCTGTTTATATTAATTGGTTAAGAGAAAAGCATGTGGCGTTAAATCAAAAAGTAGAAGAAGATGGACAGTTAATTGCTGTCTTAAAGTTATCTACTCCGAAGGTTCAGGTCATGTATGAAGATAATTTAAGCGCACCTGTGTTCTCTCTAAACATCTCAGTAGAAGCCGACCTTTTAGAAAAATTAAAAGAGGTTCCTATCAAAAAGGTAAAGGAGATTCTTCAGAAAGATGTCGAATCGAAAGTAACAGAGCTTTATGTGAATGGAGTTGAAAAGAGGCTAGATGTTCTCAATCTAGGAGAAAGATGGTACAGAGCAAATCCAAAAAAATATCAAGAAATTAAGACCTCTAACCGTTTTTACTTAGATAAAAACTCGTTAAAGGATGTAAAAGTTTCTGTTAAAATTCTTCATTATAATAGTTACAAATATGAAAAAAGAGTTCATGAGGATATGGAATAATTTCGTCATTTTGTTTTATGCTGCTGCAGGAAGTATGGTTGTCGCGTTTGTTTGTATGCTGAAGGTGAAGAAGTCTGTTAACGATATTGTTATTAAAAGATAAGAGCTCTTGGACAAATCAAGAGCTCTTTATATATTTTTTCTTAACATCATAAAGTCTTGACCTGTTCTTGAACTTTTTGAAATACACGATGACAAAGAAAGCTGATACAAAAAGCACAGACACAGTAGATAAATAAAAAGGTAATTTGCCAAAAATAAAGGATCAACCCTGTAGCCGCAATACATAGCAAGGACAAAAACGTAGTTGAGAAAAATCGTATTGAAAAGAAAAATGAGTTTTTTACGATATCGATTGTTTTCATTCGGTAGTGAGACATCATTGGAAATATATAAATAGTTGTTAGTAATAATATAAATCCAATCAGTAAAAAGATAGAATAGAAGATAGGTTGTAAGGACCCGAGGCTATTCATCAAGGTAAAGTCTAAAAATAATAGACCGGAGAGTACTAACCAAATCAACCCCAGTACAAAGCTTTGTTTGAAGTTTTCTTTGAAGAATTTCATATACGAACGAAAGACACTATAGTCCTTGTGGATAATCCATTGTCGAGTGACACAATACATCGCAACGGTCGCAGGGAAAATGGTAATAACGGGAAGACAAAATAAAAGCCATAAAATGTTCAGTTGGAAAAAAGCGGTTACAATTTCTAGCATTCTAAAAAAAGCATTGTTTTCGTATTTCATTTTTTTCACCAAGTTTCTTAGTTTCTAGGATTATCATAAAAATAGCATATTCTTACCGATAAAAAAAGCTGGAATTTCTTTCAGCACAAATAATCACGAATTATGAGAGGAGAAGATTATGACCATTAAAGCACTATTTTTTGATTTGGACGATACATTACACGACTCGCAATATCCTTTTGAAAAAACGGTAGAAGAACTGCTCCCGGAAGTAGCTTCAGAATTGAATATGAATGCACTATATATAAAGTTTAGAGAAGCTAGTGATTGGTTGTGGAAGGACTATGTGGCAGGGGAAATGTCTCTAGTGGAGCTGCGAACAAAGAGGATGATCTTGGCTTTAAAAGGTATGGATATAACGGTAGATTCTGAAACAGCTCGATTGTTTCAAAACCAGTACGAGTATAATCAGAGTCAGCTTAAGATGTTCCCGGAGGTACCGAATCTTCTTGAAGAAATTAAAAGGAAGGGGATCACCGTAGGAATGATCACAAATGGTCCGGTCGAGCATCAACACAGTAAAATTTCTTCCTTAGGGCTGAAAAGTCATATTCCTATCGATCTCATTTTTGTATCTGATGGAGTAGGGGTAGCGAAGCCTAATCCAGATATCTTTCATCATGTGAGAAAGCATGTAAATCTATTGCCTCATGAATTACTATACGTAGGTGATTCATGGGAGAATGATATTGTTGGCTCATCGAAAGCGGGCTGGCAATCACTTTGGTTTAATCATCGGAAAAGAGAGCCAGAAACAAACCATAAGCCACTGGCAGTTATCCACAATCTATCAAACATTTTAGATTATGTATAAATGGTTATGAACAAAAAACTTGTGGGTAAGGTGTTAATAGATGAGTAATGAAGTGTATGGGTTTCGTTTTCTAGATACTTTTCAAAGTTCGTTTTATCAGTTATTTGCCGTTGGCCACCAAAAGATACAAGAGAAAAGCTATGATTGGGATGGGTTAAGACGTAAGGATGGTCCGTTATATCTTTTCCAATATACTGTATCTGGTTTCGGTAGCATTGATATAAACGGAAAAATTCACAGGGTGGAGCCAGGTTCTGCTTTTATGGTGGAAATTCCTAGTACACACAGATATTACTTGCCGACAGATAGTGAGGTGTGGGAGTTCTATTTTATTCTTTTTCGCCCTAGGAAAATTGAACAAGAGTGGCAGGAAGTCGTGAAAATGCTCGGTAGAATACCTAGAATTCAGGAAGACAGCTCTCCGATCCACTTTTTAAAAAGTACGTACTTAGCAGCAGTGAAGAATCAGATTAGAGATGGTTTTCGGGCATCGTCCATTGTCTATCAATTTGTTATGGAGCTTTATCGTTATGGAAAAGGATATGAACAAGTAGCAGAGAGATGGCCGGAGAAAATCACTCTAGCAGCACGTATATTGACAGAAGAATATCACTCTTTACAAAGTCTAGAGGAAATTGCTGCGCGTGTTCAACTATCAAAATACCATTTTTCAAGATTATTTAAAAAGCACACAGGAATTTCACCGATGGAGTTTGTCACAAAGGTGCGAATGGAAAAAGCAATTACCCTCCTACGAACGACCGATTATACGATCGAGGAGATCGCCAAACAAATTGGATATGCAAGCAGTAGTTATTTTATTAAGGTGTTTCATTCTTGGGTTGGATTCTCACCAGGAGAGTTTCGTACTGGGAAGGATTTGCTACTCATGAATGAGATTCGTTTTAATTAAGAGCAATATTGTACAACTGAAGGCAAAATAATGTGATAGATGTATTCATCTTCGTCCTTTATTATTCAAGACAAGAGCAAAATTATACATGAAGGGCGGGTATGAAGGATGAAACATCACATGTTTGCAAGTACGCCTCCATTAGGCTGGAATAGCTGGGACTGCTACGGGGCAACAGTTAGGGAAGAAGAGGTTCGAGGCAATGCAGAGTATATGGCCAAATATTTAAAGGAACTTGGCTGGGAATATATTGTGGTGGATATTCAATGGTACGAAGCGGGGGCCAACTCGTCTATTTATCGTCCGTTTGTTCCACTTGAGATGGATGACTATTCAAGGCTCATCCCAGCTGCGAATCGTTTTCCTTCTGCAGAAAATGGAAAGGGATTTAAGCCGTTAGCTGACTATGTACATGGTTTGGGATTAAAATTTGGCATCCACATCATGCGTGGAATTCCTCGCCAAGCAGTACATGCCAACACACCAATTCTGGGTACAGAGGTTCGAGCACGTGACATCGTCCACCCCAACTCTATCTGTCCATGGAATACGGATATGTATGGGATTGACGCGTCAAAGGAAGGTGCTCAGGAATACTATAATTCTTTGTTTGAGCTATATGCCGGCTGGGGAGTGGACTTCGTTAAAGTAGATGATATAGCTGCATCAAGACTTTACTATTTTCATAAAGATGAAATTGAGCTCATTCGAAAGGCCATTGATCACTGTGGAAGAGAGATGGTTCTAAGCCTTTCGCCGGGACCTGCTCCACTTGAATTTGCTGACACTTTAATTGAAAATGCGAATATGTGGAGAATGACGGACGATTTCTGGGATCACTGGGATTTACTCTACGGAATGTTTGAGCGTTGTGAAAAGTGGAGTGAATATGTTGGTGATGGTCACTGGCCGGATTGTGACATGCTACCGCTTGGTCATATTGGAATCCGCTCGGTCGATGGAGGGGGAGGAGATCGATGGACTCGCTTTACGAAGGATGAACAGATTACAATGATGACATTATGGTCCATTTTCCGCTCGCCTCTTATGTTTGGAGGAGACTTGCGAGACAACGACGAATGGACGTTATCACTTCTGACAAACCCCGATGTATTAAAGATGCATAAAGAAAGTCATAGCAATCAGCTTGTATCACGCGAAGAAGATCGAGTGGTTTGGAGTGCCAAGGATTTAGAGGGGAACACGTATGTTGCATTGTTTAATTTAAGCAATGAAACGGCAACTGTGAAGACAACTCTTAACCAGGTAGGAGTTACTGGGGTGAAGCAGGCACGAGAACTGTGGACACATAAAGAACTTGGTGAGATAGCAGATGAATTGGAACAGGTGCTTCCGCCACATGGAGCGGTGTTGGTGAAGTTGTATTAACAGAATGGATGCTTTTGTGGAAAAAACGAGTTTAAAAACGACAGGTTAAAGTAAATTTTATCGATTTTCTGCTTTTTTTAGTTGTTTGGTTTGGATTTCTGGATTTTTTAATCGAAATATAACGGATGAATGGGAATGGGGAAGGCTTTATTTGCGATTGTAGAGATTTGTTTGCGATTCTAGAGATATATTTGCGATTCCAGAGATTTATTTGCTATTCGAAAATTATATTTGCGATTACACCAATATATTTGCGATTCAATAAATTTATTTGCGATTCCGCAAACACTCAATTCTGAAAGCGCACGAACCCAATAGATAAAACGAACCCTGCCACATCACGCAGGGTTCGTACTTAATCTAAATCAAACTAGTCTTTTTCAACTGCATCGTTGAATTTCTTACTACAAGTTCAGGGTCATACACCTTCGACTGAGGTACTTCGCTTTTTTCCACTGCTGATACAATCCATTTTGCTGCTTCAATCCCCATGTCCATTTTCGGATGGGTAACAGTGGTTAATTTTACTTCTGTTGCTTCTGCTAAGAACGAGTCATCGTATCCAACAATAGATACATCTTCGGGTACTTTTAGATCGAGTTTACGAAGAACATCTAACACACTTACCGCCAGCTGGTCATTGTAGCACACAATGGCGGTTGGTTTTTCGTCCTTTGAGAAAAACTCTTCAATTTGTTTCAACGTTTTACTATTCACATCTTCTGTCGAATAGGTAATGACCATTTCAGGGAAAAATGTAACACCGTGCTCTCTAAATGCTCGAATAAATCCTTGCATCCGATTAACCCCTTGCAGGTCATCTGTTTTGAACAAACCGATAATCTTTTCATGACCCAATTTAATTAAGTGTTCGGTCGCGATAAAACCTCCGTGCTCGTCATTCATGATAATATGAGGAGGCATTAGCTGAGAATAAAATTGGTTAATCATTAAATAAGGAATATTGTTTTGTTCGAGTTCAAGATAGTAGTTAATGTTTGGGTTATAGTTGCTACTCTTTGTTGGTTCAACAATAAGCCCATCAACATTTCTATCTAACATCGTTTGTAAACATTGTCTTTCTTTCTCCACATTATTATCTGTACAAGATAAAGTTAACGTATATCCTTGTGTTGTCAGATAGGATTCAATTCCTCTAATAATGGACGGAAAGATATAATCAGAAATATAGGTAGTAATAACACCAATATTTTTTCCTTTTATTACAGAAGAGGAAGAAGTCTGTTGTTGCGATTGCTTAGGATTATGCGAACAGAAGGTACCAGCACCTTGTTCTCTGTAAAGTAAACCTTCATGAACGAGATCACCCACCGCTTGTCGCACCGTATGTCTACTAACCCCAAATATCTGCACAAGTTCATTTTCGGAGTAAATTTTTTCCCCAGGGTTTACCTTCCCTGTTTCAATCCACTCCACAATCTTTTCCTTAACCATGTTATATTTAGTTTTTTGTTGTGCCATTGAGGTATCACCGCTTTCTATTCGATGTACATAATTAAATATAACTTATACGTACAACATATATCTAATAATACCATAGTATCAAATAAAATGGAAAAAAACTATTCCATACAAGTATTTTTTATAAATAAATATGAACACGTACGGACATAATAAATAATTTTTGAAAAATCACATTGACATGTACGAACAGGTATATTACTATTTTAATTGTAGAGAATACGCTTTCAAAGAAATATCTCCTACGGGTCAATTGCTTTTACTTGAAAACTACTAAAATATTAGGAGGGATTTGTATGTAGTTCCCTAACATGTACGTACATATAAAAAAGACTATTATTAAACTAAAGAATAAGCTATTATTTTTTTAACGTAAAGTGATTACGCTTTCAATTAGTTTTTCTTAATTTCATTCTTTTATGACTACAATAGGTTGAAGATGGAGGGATTAACTTGTTTAAATCATCTAAAAAATTTGGTGTAATAATGCTTCTAGCAATAATGGTGATTGGTGCAGTCCTTAGTGGGTGCTCAGGAAGTGATAAAGCTAGCAGTGACGGCAAGGTTGAACTTACTTTTATGTTTAGAGGAAATCCTCAAGAACTAGAAGCTTATAAAGCTACTGTAAAGAGATATGAAGAAGCAAACAAGGATGTAAAAGTGACAATGGTTCAAACAGCTCCTGATCAATATGATACGAAGCTAAAATCAGCAATCGCAGGACGTAAGATTCCAGATGTTTTCTTCTATAACCCAGCTCAAGTAAAAGCATATGTAAACTCTGGAGTATTATTAGATATTACGGAACAAGTTGAAGGGTCAACTGACGTAAAAATTGATGACATTTGGGAAGCCGGGATTAATAAGTACCGTTTTGATGGTGAAACACTTGGCCAAGGTGCAATCTATGGTTTACCAAAAGATTTAGGGCCTTTTGCTCTTGGTTATAACAAAACAATGTTTGAAGAAGCAGGAATTCCACTTCCTGATAAAGACAAGCCATACACTTGGGATGAATTCATTGATGTTGCTAAGCAGTTAACAAAAGATAATGATGGCGACGGCAAAATGGATCAGTATGGAACTGGATTTAACGTAAACTGGGCATTACAACCGTTTGTTTGGAGTAACGGCGCAGATTGGATTAACGAAGATGGAACAAAGGTTACAATCGATGATCCTAAGTTTATCGAAGCATTACAATTCTTTGTAGATCAACAAAACAAATACCAAATCACACCTTCTATCGGTGATGCACAAACATTAGATACGTACCAAAGATGGTTAAAGGGTCAATTAGCATTCTTCCCAGTTGGACCATGGGATATGGCTGCATTTAAAGAGCAATTAAAGTTTGAATATGATTTACTTCCTTGGCCTGCAGGTTCTACTGGTGAATCTTCTGCTTGGGTTGGATCTTTAGGTATCGGTGTTGGAGCAACAACAAAGCATGCAAAAGAAGCAGCTGAGTTAGCAATGTATTTATCAGCTGACCAAGAAGGACAACAAGCATTAGTTGATGCACAAGTTCAATTACCAAATAGTGTAGAAGTTGCTGATACATGGGCTGCTGACACATCAATCAAACCTGAAAATAAACAAGAATTCCTAGATATCATTAATGACTACGGTCGTGGATTCCCAGCTGAAAAAACTTACACAGCTGAATGGTATGATGAGTTCTTCAAAAACATTCAACCAGTGTTAGATGGTAAGACATCAGTTGAAGACTACGTAAAAGAAGCACAACCGAAAATGCAAAAACTATTAGATGCAGCAATCGAACAAGAAAAACAAGCAAGTAAATAATACCACTTCACTTAAAGATTAACCTTGTGTAAATGATGCTAGATTCTTAGAATCATAAGCTAGCATCATTTACATCTATTAATAAAGTGTTACTTGTACCAAAAGAAGGCGTGTGTATTCATGCTTTTGTTGAAAGGGTGAGGAAAGATGAAAGCGACATCCAAGCTGTATCGCACAGAACAAAGATATGCCTATTTGTTTATTGCAGCACCAGTCTTAGGATTCCTCATTTTTGCAATGGTTCCTCTTATTTATTCAATGTACGGAGCCTTTACGAATTGGAATGGTCTAGGACAAATGGAGTTTATCGGCTTTGAAAACTTCATTAATTTATTTAAAGACGAGTATTTTTACAAGTCGATGTATAACACCTTCTTTATGATGCTAGGTATTCCAATTGGAATCGTGTTAGCACTTTTACTGGCTCTAGCTCTGAATAGAGGAATCTTTGGAACGAATACCTTCCGCGTACTTTACTATATTCCTGTCATTTCTTCCATTGCAGCGGTATCCATTCTTTGGCAATGGGCGTATAACGGAGATTATGGTTTAGTTAATCAATTTTTAGATCTTATCGGGATTGAAGGTCCTAACTGGTTGCAAAATACAGCTACCGTAAAACCAGCATTAATTATTATGGCTGTCTGGAAAGGGTTAGGATATACGATGTTGCTGTATTTAGCGGCATTACAAAGTGTACCTAAAACGTTCTATGAAGCTGCGAAATTGGATGGAGCAAACGCTTTTCAAGCCTTTTGGCATATCACGCTTCCAATGGTAAAACCAGTAACATTCTTTATTATCGTTACCAATATTATTGGTGGAGCGCAGATCTTCACTGAAATTAATGTTATGACACCTACTGGTGGTCCTGAGTATAGCTCAGCATCAGTTGTTTTCTACATTTGGCAAAAAGCATTTGGTAACTTCCAATTAGGTTATGCATCTGCAATGGCCTTAGTATTAGGACTCTTCATCTTTATTATTACCCTAATCCAATTTAAGATGAACGAAAAATCATCCTTCGATTTGGATTAACACCAGGATAATAAAAAGACTAATAGAAAGGGGCTTTTAATAATGGAAGTTGCAGTAGTTGAAAAAGAAGTAAAAGCTGAACCGATGTCTGAGAAAAAGAAAGATAGAATTACCAATATATTCGTTTTTGTTTTCCTGAGTTTTGGAGCAATTTTTATGGTAGCTCCACTCTTATGGATGTTCTCCACGTCATTAAAATCGAAGGAAGACGTGTTTGCTTTACCGCCAGTATGGATTCCAAAAGATATTTCATTTGCTAAGTATTTTGAAATTTGGGATATGGGTCCTCTTTTATCGGGTATTGGTAACAGTTTAATTGTGGCTTTGTCAGTAACAATTATTGGTACCTTTACTTCGAGTTTAGCAGCTTTTGCATTTGCGAAGCTGAAGTTTAATGGGAAAAATAAAATCTTTATTATGCTTTTTGCATCGGTTATGATTCCTTATCCGGTGCTCATGATTCCACAGTTCATTATGTTTTCAAGTATCGGTTGGGTAGATAGTTTATTACCATTAATTGTACCTGGTCTTTTTGGGAATTTGTTCATGATTTTCTTCTTAAGACAATACTTGAATAGCGTTCCCAATTCCATTATTGAAGCAGCAAAAATTGATGGATGCTCGTATTTTCAAATCTTTTATAAGATTATCTTTCCATTAATTAAACCAGCTGTAGCTGCTCAATTAATTTTATGGTTTATGGGAATCTGGAATGACTATTTAGGTCCGATTCTTTACTTGAACTCACCAGAGAAGCAAACATTACAGCTAGTTATTGCAAACTTTAACGCATCGTATGCGATCCAAAGTGATTATCCGCTCATCATGGCGGCATCAGTGGTTGCTTTATTACCGATGTTAATCGTATTTATTATCTTCCAGAAGCAGATTATCGAATCGATTGCTATTTCTGGTGTAAAAGGTTGATACATTGATTCAGGAAAGGCAAATCAAAATACCGGGAATATTTTGATTGAAAAATTGAATACAAAAAAATGAAAGGCACTTATCGAGAGTTACAACGGATAAGTGCATTTTTTTTCATATTTTATTTGTTGGGAGCCACAACAGTGAACAAACAAAAGAGATTTTTTCTAGTAGTAAGTATAGCCGTGTTATTAGTATTAGCAGTATTCATTACGCCTAGATTCATAGAACCAAGTACAAATGATTTATCGGGGCTAAGTCTTCCCTCTCCGCCTTCTGAAAAGGTTATTCCTAAAGTAATGAATGACATCATTTACAAAGAAGAGGAGTGGACGACGAATTTTACCCACGACGGGGCCATTATCAAAAATGGGGATTGGTATTATGTATACTCAACGGATTATATGGTCGGTGCACCACCGACACCAGGAATTCAAATACGAAAATCAAAGGATCTGATTCACTGGCAGTTTGTTGGTCGTGTGTTTGATCAAGTTTCAAGTGATGCGTGGGAATGGACTGGTGGGACGACGTATTGGGCGCCAAATGTTGTTAAAATGAATGATAAGTTTTACTTGTACTATTCCGTCTCCTCAGTTGGGAAGCGAACTTCATATATCGGTTTAGCGACAAGTGACTCCTTAGAGGGGCCTTGGAAGGATGAAGGAGCTGTGTTTAAAACGCAGGAAGGTGATGGGTATACGGTAAATGCCATTGATCCGGATATCACGTTTGATACAGAAGGGCAGCCTTGGATGGTTTATGGGTCATATTTTGGAGGCATTTTTATCACAAAAATTGATCCGCAAACAGGGAGATTGGTAGATCCAACGGAAGAAGGAACATTAATTGCCCAACGGAAAAACATGAGTTATGGAATCGAAGCACCAGAGATCATGTATAATCCGGACACCGGGTATTACTATTTAACGGTCTCGTATGAATGGTTAGAGGACACGTATAATGTGCGGACCGCCCGGTCAAAGAATATTACAGGACCTTATCTAGACTTCAACGAAAACGATATGGTTGATCCGTCAGATGATTCCTTTGATACCGGTAATAAAATCGTTGGTTCGTATGCTTTTAACAAAGATAGCGGCTGGTTTGGAACTGGTCATAATGGCTTGCTAGAAGATAACGGAGAATACTACCTTATCCATCAAGGAAGAGCAGGTGAGGAAATATACTGGTCTCATTTACATGTGAGAAAAATCGTATGGACAGAGGATGGCTGGCCGGTTGTATCTCCAGAGAGATATTCGGGTGAAAAAGAACAGAAAGTAGAAGAAAAACACATTATTGGAGATTGGGAGCAAATTCTCCTCCCGCGGTATGACGACACAATGCAAACTTCCCAGAAACTAACCTTCCTTTCAAATGGAAAGATAGAAGATGAAAGTGGAAAAAGTAGTTGGAAATTATCTGGTGACAACACGCTTAAACTAGTTATCTATGATCCTGGGGTCGCTCCTGATGATTATTGGGAGTATAGCTTAAAAGTACTACCAGGATGGGACTGGGAAAATTGGAATGAAACGCTTGTATTTACTGGGATGAATGAAGAAGGAACGGCCATCTGGGGGAAAAAGCAAATTAAAGGAGAGTGATTAGGATGAAGTTTCCTAAAGAACCTATAAAGTATAAATTATATGACGAATCGATTATTCACGATGAAAGTAAGTGGAACATCAACAATGCTCATGACCCAGCTAGCTTCAAGGATATTGATACGTACTATGTATTTTCTACGGATGCGAAGTATGGTGGACCTCCAACTGGTGGGATTCAAATCCGGAAATCAAAGGATTTAATAGAATGGGAGTTTGTTGGTCATGCGTTCGATGAAATACCAAAAGATGCTTACGATTGGACGGGGGCAAAGGGTCTCTGGGCGCCGGAAGTAGCTAAGTTCGGTGACACTTACTATCTTTACTATGCAGCTTCACAATTCGGGAAAACTCAGTCGTTTATTGGAGTTGCAACAAGTCAAAGTATTGAAGGACCATGGCAGGATCAGGGGGCAGTAGTGAAATCGCAGCAGGATGTACCTGGACCCAATGCGATTGATCCGAATATTACTTTTGACCGTGACGGAAATCCGTGGTTAGTCTATGGAAGCTTCTTTGGTGGATTATATGTTTTCCCTATTGACCCAGCAACAGGAAAAAAACGCGCAGGAAGTAAAGAAATCCTAGTTGCTAAAAGGCATACCAGTGTAGAGGCTGCGATTGAAGGACCTTATATTGTGTATCATCCTGAATTTGATGAATATTACTTATTCGTTTCTTATGATTCCTTATTTAAGAATTATCATATTCGCGTGGGAAGGTCTCGTTCTATAGAGGGTCCTTATCTTGACTATGATGGGAATGAAATGACCAATTTAGAACTTCCACCAAACGAAGTAGGAATGAAGATATTAGGTGGATATAAATTTGGAGATAAGGAAGGCTGGATAGCACCGGGACATAATTCGGTTTTGCAAGATGGCAATGATTATTATATCGTTCATCACGCAAGAGGAGAGAAGGATCCTCATTGGCATTACTTACATGTAAGAAAGATCGTATGGACTGAGGATGGTTGGCCACTCGTTTCTCCTGAAAGATATGCGGGTGAAGAGGAACAGCCTGTTAATCCAAGTCTGATGAATGGAAAATGGGAGTATGTTTGGATGGATAAAAATGAACATGAACTGATTCCTTCACGTTCAATTACTCTTCCTGCTAAGGGTGAAGGGGTATGGGAGTATAAAAAAGACAATATTTTTGAAGTTCATTTAGACGAAAAGCATTGTGAGATTATCGTATTACCAGCTTGGGATTGGGAGAATTGGAATGAAACACTCGTTTTTACAGGTAAGGATCAACAAGGAAATGTCGTCATTGGAAAAAAAAGTAGAGTAGTAGAAGGGAGTAGAGGTAATGGAAGTAAATGCATTTAAGTTAAATCGTGTCAAAGTGACTGGTGGACCTCTTAAAGCGGCAATGGATTTAAATAAGGAGTACTTACTGCAACTTGAACCTGACCGGTTATTATCCCGTTTTAGAGAGTATGCTGGCTTAGAGCCAAAGGCTGAGAATTACGAGGGCTGGGAAGCGCAAGGGATATCGGGTCATACTCTTGGACACTACTTGTCTGGTTGTGCCATGATGTTTGCCTCTACGGATGATGAGAGATTTTTACACCGTGTGAATTATATGGTAGATGAGTTAGAACAATGTCAACATGCGAATGGCAATGGGTATGTGGGCGGTGTGCCGCGTGGAAAAGAGCTGTTTGAGGAAGTGAAGTCAGGTGATATTCGCTCAAAAGGTTTTGACTTAAACGGTGGCTGGGTTCCTTTGTATTCTATTCATAAATTATTTGCAGGATTAAGAGATGCTTATCACTTAGCGAATAATCAAAAGGCACTACAAGTGGAAGAGAAGTTAGGTTTGTGGTTAGTAGATGTTTTTTCGGACTTAACGCATGACCAAATACAAGAGGTTTTACATTGTGAATTTGGTGGGATGTCAGAGGTTTTAGCGGATTTAGCTGTTGATACGGCAGATGATCGTTTTTGGAGTTTATCTGAACAATTTCATCATGAAGAAATACTTAACCCTCTGGCAAATGGGGTGGATGAGTTAGCAGGTAGGCATGCAAACACACAAATACCAAAAATAGTTGGGGCTGCGCGTCAGTACGAAGTATCACAAAATGAATCGTACCGGCATATTGCAGAGTTTTTCTGGGAACAAGTCACCAACCACCATTCGTATGTCATAGGTGGGAATAGTATGAATGAACATTTTGGAGAGCCAGACAAGTTAAATGATCGACTTGGTGCCTTTACATGTGAAACTTGTAATTCCTACAACATGCTCAAGCTTACGAAACATCTCTTTCAATGGAATCCATTAGCGATTCAGGGAGATTTTTATGAACGTGTTTTATATAACCACATCCTAGCTTCACAGCATCCAACAGAAGGAACGGTTACGTATTTTGTCTCACTCGATATGGGTGGACACAAAGTGTATAATTCGAAATTTAATGATTTTACCTGTTGTGTTGGCTCTGGAATGGAGAATCACTCAAGCTATGGAAACAATATTTATTTCTATGGTGAACATTCCTTGTACATTAATCAGTATGTACCATCAACGCTTGATTGGGTGGAGATGGGAGTTACACTACATCAATCCACTGAGTATCCGAAAGACGGTAAGGTAACGGTAACAATTGATTGTGAAGAGGCAAAGACATTCTCCCTTTCCCTTAGGTTCCCATATTGGGCAGAACAAGGAATGTGTGTCTTTGTTAATGGAGAAATGTACCTTCATAACAACAAACCTTCAAGTTTTGTCACCATTACTCGAACTTGGCAGCAAGGAGACAAGGTTGAGTTAGTTATGCCTATGACTTTGCGAATCGAAAAGATGAACGATAACCCAAATCGAATAGCCTTTATGAGCGGCCCGCTTGTGTTAGCAGGGGATTTAGGTCCGATTAACGAGAAAGAACAATCAAAGGATTTGTTGTTTACACCTGTACTTGTGACAAATAATTCTAGTATCACAAATTATATTCATCCAATTGCTGAAAAAAAGCACCAGTTTCTTATGAAAGAAATCGGTTATCCGCGAAATGTGGAAATGTATCCTTTTTATTTAATGCATGACCGTAGTACAACCGTATATTGGGATGTATTTTCGGTGGAGAAGTGGCAACAGACGGAAATGGCTTATAAGGCCTCACTTGAAAAAGAACGTGAGCTACAGATGAAGACGGTTGACTTTTTCCAACTTGGTGAAATGCAGCCTGAACGAGATCATGAGTTTCAGGGAGAACATGTTGGATTAGGTGTGGAGTCGAATCGTAAGTACAGAGATACATGGCCTAGTGGTTATTTTTCTTTCTCATTAATGGTAGATTCCGAGTCCTCACAATCGCTAGTTGTTATGTATACAAAAGAAATAGAAACCAAGAAATCCTTTGATTTAAGTATAGATGGGTATCTTTTGAAAGATGGATTAATAGAATTAGAGGAAATGAACAAGTTTGTACTTGTACGGTATGAAATTCCACGTTCGGTAACAGAGAACAAGACAAGTGTAAGAATCCAATTTAAGGCACATGAAGGCTGTAAAGTACCAAAAGTATTTGCTGTCCGTATGATTAAGAACTGATTTTTAAACAATTTTGTCAAATAAACTTTAATATTTTTTTATAAATACCATTGAAAAAATAAGGATAGGTGGTACAATCAAGTTAAAGGTTATGCGTACAAGTTGGAGAAAAAATAATAAAAACAGCCAACTTGTAAGGTTGATTGTAAAGGATTACATATAAAGCCTCTATTATCTTGTACGCATAACATTATATTCTAAGTAGAAAAAGTTACATTTTAATCCGATGATGGATATATAAGACAAGTCTCGGATCATCTTTTTATCTTAATGTAAACGCATTCTTTCTAAGGGCAGGGTGATGTTAATGGGTAAGTATTCAATTGGTGTTGATTATGGAACACAGTCGGGAAGAGCGGTACTTGTCGAGATTGGAACAGGCAAGGAAGTAGCAACGGCTGTCAAACCTTATACGCATGGTGTGATGGATGAATTTTTACCAGATGGAACGACGAAGTTAGAGCACGACTGGGCACTTCAGCATCCAACAGATTATTTAGAAGTTTTACAGATTACGATTCCAGAAGTGTTGGAGAAAGCTCAAGTTTCACCTGAAGATGTAGTTGGGTTAGGGATTGACTTTACAGCTTGTACGGTATTGCCAATTGATGAATTCGGAACTCCGTTATGCTTAAAGCCGGAATATCGCGCAAATCCACATAGCTATGTCAAGCTATGGAAACATCATGCAGCACAGGATGAAGCGAATCGTTTGAATGAAATTGCTGAACATCGTGGAGAAGCATTCCTAAAGCGTTATGGTGGAAAGATTTCCTCCGAGTGGATGATTCCAAAGGTATGGCAAATCCTAAATGAGGCACCAGATATATATGAAGCGGCCGACCAAATTTTAGAAGCAACAGACTGGGTCATTTACCAGTTAACAGGTGAAATTAACCGTAATAGTTGTACGGCTGGATATAAAGCCATCTGGCATAAGCAAGAAGGGTATCCGTCGAAGGATTTCTTTAAAGCACTAGATCCTAGATTAGAAAATGTAGTGGAAGAAAAGCTATCTACTAAAATAGTTCCAATTGGTGCTAAGGCAGGAGAAATTACGGAAGCAGCAGCGAAGCTTACAGGATTAAAGCCTGGTACGGCCGTAGCAGTTGCAAACGTAGATGCACACGTTGCCGTGCCAGCTGTAGGAATCACGGAAGCTGGAAAACTATTAATGATCATGGGAACATCAACTTGTCATATTTTACTAGGAGAAGAAGAACGAATGGTTCCGGGTATGTGTGGTGTCGTTGAGGATGGTGTTCTTCCTGGCTTTATGGGGTATGAGGCAGGGCAATCCTGTGTAGGTGACCATTTTGAGTGGTTTACAGAAAACTGTGTACCTGAAAGCTATCAGGATGAGGCAAAAGCAAAAGGAGTCAATATCCACCAGTTGCTAACAGAAAAGGCCAGCCAGCTGAAAGTGGGCCAAAGTGGACTACTTGCTCTAGATTGGTGGAATGGAAATCGTTCAACTCTTGTGGACGCGGACTTAACAGGCGTTCTATTAGGAGCAACCCTTCTAACGAAGCCGGAAGAAATCTACCGTGCGTTAATTGAAGCAACAGCGTATGGAACTAGAATGATCGTTGAGACATTTAGAGAAAATGGAGTACCAGTCGATGAAGTATATGCAGCAGGAGGAATTGCAGAGAAAAATTCACTAATGATGCAAATCTACTCTGATGTGCTAAATATGGATATCAAAATTTCTGCTTCCTCTCAAACACCTGCACTTGGTTCGGCCATGTTTGGAGCAGTAGCAGCTGGAAAAGAACGTGGCGGTTACGACACAATCACAGATGCTGCGAAGGAAATGGGAAGTGTGAAGGATGAGTTTTACCAACCAAAACTTGAGAATGCGGCTGTTTATAATGTGTTATACAGCGAGTATGCTCGACTTTATGACTACTTCGGTCGTGGAGAAAACAATGTCATGAAAACTTTGAAAAAGCTTAAGAATGCTAGTTCCTCAGAAATGAAGGAGGAAACAGTATGCTAGAACAACTGAAACAAGAGGTGTTACAGGCCAATCTAGATCTTCCTAAGCACGGCTTAGTGACATTTACTTGGGGCAATGTGAGTGGAATTGATCGTAAAGAGAACCTAGTTGTCATTAAGCCAAGTGGTATACCGTACGAGGAGTTAAAAGCGGAAGATCTCGTAGTCGTTGATCTAGAAGGAAATATCGTGGAAGGTAATTTACGACCTTCTTCCGATACGCCTACTCATCTTGCGTTGTATCGCGCATTTCCTTCTATAGGGGGAATTGTTCATACTCACTCACCTTGGGCAACAAGCTGGGCTCAAGCAGGACGTTGTATCCCTGCGTTAGGAACGACACATGCAGATTATTTTTACGGAGAAATTCCATGTACAAGAGAGATGACAAAAGAAGAAATTGATCGTGCCTACGAGTTGGAAACTGGAAATGTTATCATCGAGACCTTTGCAGTTGGAGGAATCGATCCAGTAGCGATTCCAGGGGTATTAGTGGCAAATCATGCACCGTTTAGCTGGGGGAAGGATGCCCATCAGGCGGTACATAATGCGGTCGTGCTTGAGGAAGTGGCAAAAATGGCACTGCAAGCGTATCAATTAAATCCAGGTGTTCGTCCAATTGCCCAAGCGATACTAGATAAACACTATTTACGAAAGCATGGTGCAAAGGCGTATTACGGGCAAAAATAACATTACTTGTACGTATAACTTGTTTGTTTCTATGATATGACTAATACATTTTCTATTTAGGGGGATTTACCTTGTTAACGACAAAAGCTTATGAATTTTGGTTTATAACAGGAAGTCAATTATTGTACGGAGAAGAAGTTTTAAAAGCAGTAGAAAGCAACTCACGTGCAATAGTAGAAGGTTTGGATGCAAATGTTCCTCATAAACTAGTATTTAAATCTGTAGTAAAGGATGCAGATGCTATTCGTAAAGTGATGCTTGAAGCGAATGCGGACGATAATTGTGCAGGTATTATTACTTGGATGCATACATTCTCACCTTCAAAAATGTGGATTGCGGGATTATCCGCACTACAAAAGCCATTTCTACATCTTGCAACACAATTTAACCGTGATATTCCGTGGGATTCGATTGATATGGATTTCATGAACTTAAACCAATCGGCACATGGTGACCGTGAGCATGGATTCATTACTAGTCGACTAAATGTAAAGCGCAAGGTGGTTGTAGGTCACTGGGAAAACCAAGAGGTAAGAGAGCGTGTGGGAAGCTGGATGAGAACAGCAGTTGCTTATTCAGAAAGTCAAATCTTGAAGGTTGCCCGTTTCGGTGACAATATGCGTCAGGTAGCAGTTACAGAAGGTGACAAGGTTGAGGCGCAAATTAAATTTGGTTGGACAGTGAATGGTTACGGTGTAGGTGACCTCGTTCAACGAATGAACGATATCTCTGAACAAGAACTTGACCAGCTAATGGCTGAGTATGAAGAAAAATATACAATCGTTCCAGAAGGATTAACGGATGGTCCAATTAGAGAATCCATTCGTTACCAAGCGAGAATTGAACTTGGGATGAAGGCATTCCTAGAAGAGGGTGGCTATACTGCTTTCACGACTACTTTTGAAGATCTTCACGGTATGCGTCAGCTACCAGGTTTAGCTGTACAACGATTAATGGAACAAGGGTACGGCTTTGCTGGTGAAGGGGATTGGAAAACCGCTGCATTGGTACGTTTAATGAAGATTATTGCTGGTAATGAAGAAACGTCATTCATGGAAGATTACACATACCACTTTGAACCAGGAAATGAAATGGTCCTTGGTGCACATATGCTAGAAGTTTGCCCTACCATTTCTGCTACACGTCCTAGAATTGAAGTTCATCCGTTAGGTATTGGTGGTAAGGAAGATCCTGCAAGAATCGTGTTTGATGGAATTGGTGGATCTGCACTAAATGCTTCCATCATCGACTTAGGACATCGTTTCCGTCTTTTAGTCAATGAAGTGGATGCGGTTCAACCAGAAAAAGAAATGCCAAACCTTCCAGTTGCGCGAGTATTGTGGAAGACACAACCTTCGTTAAGCCAAGCGGTAGAAAACTGGATTCAGGCAGGAGGAGCTCATCACACTTGCTACTCTTACAAAGTAACTACAGAACAATTAAGAGACTTTGCTGAATTAACAGGAATTGAAATGGTTGTCATTAATAACGATACAAAAACAAATGACTTTAACAAGGAATTACGCTGGAATGAAGTTATTTATCGATAAGATCTAATAAATCTAGGTGGGGCTATTAGAAATAATAGCCCCCAATTGTAAGGAAGAGGAGGAACACCCTTGAATAAAACAGTTGATAAACAAACAGTGGAGCATGTAGCCGTCAATGCAATTCGTACACTAGCCATTGACGCAATCGAAAAAGCGAAATCAGGACACCCAGGAATGCCAATGGGAATGGCTCCTGCAGGTCATGTGTTATGGTCAAAGATTATGAATCACAACCCAGCAAACCCTACATGGTTTAACCGTGATCGATTTGTCCTATCGGCAGGACACGGCTCGATGCTGTTATATAGTCTTTTACATTTAAGTGTCTATGATGTTTCCTTGGGCGATCTTAAGCAATTTAGACAGTGGGGAAGCAAGACACCTGGTCACCCTGAATTCGGTCACACACCAGGAGTAGATGCAACAACAGGTCCATTAGGTCAAGGAATTGCGATGGGTGTAGGAATGGCAATGGCGGAAGCTCACTTATCTTCTGTTTATAACCGGGAAGGGTTCTCGCTTGTTAACCACTATACATATGCCATTTGTGGCGACGGTGATTTAATGGAAGGTGTTTCAGCGGAAGCAGCTTCTCTTGCTGGACATTTAAAGCTAGGTAAATTAGTTGTTATATATGATTCAAACAACATTACATTAGATGGAGAGGCACATCTATCATTCTCCGAAGATGTTCAAAAAAGATTTGAAGCGTATGGCTGGCAGGTGCTTCGAGTAGAAGAAGAGAATAATCTAGAGGCGATTGAATTAGCCTTATTAGAAGCAAAAAAGGATACGACAAAACCTACCTTGATTGAAGTAAAGACCACACTAGGATATGGAAGTCCGAACAAAGGTGGGAAGTCTGGGCATCAAGGTACGCATGGATCTCCGCTTGGAGGAGAAGAGGTCAAGTTAACGAAGGAATTCTTAGGATGGCCGCAGGAAGATTTCTATGTTCCTGAAGAAGTAAGGGAATATTGGCTTGAGGTAAAAAAACGTGGAATTGTGGCTAATCAAGAATGGGATGCCTTGTTGAGTCAATATAAGGAAGCTTATCCTGAACTAGCTAAGCAACTGGAGCGAGACTTAAAAGGCGAGCTTCCGGAAGGTTGGGATCAAAACGTTCCTGTGTATGAAAAAGGTACTTCTGTTTCCACTCGAATTGCCTCTGGTCAGGTGTTAAATGCTTTAGCTCAAAGAATACCGAATGTTTTTGGTGGATCGGCTGACTTAGAGTCGTCAACTATGACGCACTTAAAGGATTTAGGGAGATTTTCAGCAGAAAGCTACGAAGGCCGAAATATTTATTTTGGTGTAAGAGAGTTCGCTATGGGAGCTGCCGTAAATGGATTGGCGCTACACGGAGGAGTAAGGCCTTTTGGTTCTACCTTCTTTGTTTTCTCAGACTATTTAAAACCAGCTATTCGACTTTCTGCCCTTATGAACCTTCCAGCTATTTTTGTGTTTACTCACGATAGCATTTTTGTAGGAGAAGATGGACCGACACATGAGCCAATTGAGCAATTATCCGCACTTAGAGGAATTCCGAATGTGACAGTCCTTCGACCAGCGGATGCGAACGAAACGGCAGCAGCGTGGAAGTATGCCGTACAAAATCAAGAAGGCCCAGTTGTTCTAGTGTTAACTAGACAAAACTTAACCGTAAATATTGATGCGAATACAGCAAACGAACAAATAGCTAAAGGTGCATATATTGCGGCAGATTCTGACAACGGAACTCCAACGGTTCAGTTACTAGCTACTGGTTCAGAACTAGATCTAGCTCTTCGTGTAAAGGCGGAGCTAGACCAAGAAGGAATTTTGGCTCGAGTGATCAGCATGCCTTCATGGGAGTTGTTTAATAAGCAGTCGAAGGAATATCAAGACTCTATCTTATCAACTGACAGCAAGTTGGATGTTGCAATTGAACTAGGTTCTCCATTAGGTTGGGCACAGTATGTAGGAAGAGATGGCTTAATTATCGGGATACCGACATTCGGAGCATCTGCACCTGGAGATAAAATTGCTAAAGAATATGGCTTTACGGTAGAGAGCATCGTTAACAAAATTAAGGAACGTCTTTAGGAGGTAGGATTCATGAGTAATCGTGTAATTGTTAATGCAGACGTAACAAAAGGAAAAATTAATAAAAATATCTATGGCCATTTTGCTGAGCATCTTGGCAGATGTATATATGAAGGAATTTGGGTAGGAGAAGATTCTTCGATTCCCAATACGAAGGGAATTCGGAACGATGTATTAGCAGCGCTTAAGCAATTAAAGGTTCCGGTTCTTCGCTGGCCGGGTGGTTGCTTTGCTGATGAATACCATTGGAAGGATGGAATTGGTCCAAAGGAAAACCGTAAGCGTATGGTGAACACGCATTGGGGTGGAGTCGTCGAAAACAACCATTTTGGAACGCACGAATTTATGCTTCTTTGTGAATTGCTAGAATGTGAGCCCTATATTTGTGGAAACGTGGGTAGCGGAACCGTTCAAGAAATGTCCGAGTGGGTTGAATATATGACATTCGAAGGCGAATCACCAATGGCGAACTGGCGTCGCGAAAATGGTAGAGATGAGCCTTGGAACATGAAGTATTTTGGTGTCGGTAATGAAAACTGGGGCTGTGGCGGTAACATGCGACCAGAATATTATGCGGATCTGTATCGTCGTTATCAAACGTACGTCCGAAATTATGGTCAAAACAAGATATATAAAATTGCTGGTGGTGCCAACGTAGATGACTACAATTGGACCGAAGTATTAATGAAAAATGCTCATTGGTTAATGGACGGCTTAAGTCTTCACTATTACACCATTCCTGGTGATTTTTGGCTAGGAAAGGGATCAGCTACTGATTTCCCTGAAGATGAGTGGTTCATTACCATGAAAAAAGCTCTACACATGAACACATTGATAACAAAGCATAGCACCATTATGGATAAGTACGATCCTGATAAGCGTATTGGCATGATCATTGATGAGTGGGGAACATGGTTTGATGTTGAACCAGGAACAAATCCAGGCTTCTTATATCAGCAAAATACGATTCGTGATGCATTAGTGGCTGGCTTGCATTTTAACATCTTCCATGAACATAACGATCGTGTTCAAATGACGAATATTGCTCAAACCGTAAACGTATTACAAGCCATGATTTTAACGGAAGGGGAAAAGATGATTTTTACTCCAACTTATCATGTATTTGATATGTACAAAGTTCACCAGGATGCTGAGCGTATCGCTGTAGATTCAACATTCGGTGAGTATGAGTACAACGGAGAAAAGCTTCCACAAGTAACCGCTTCTGCTTCTAAAAATGCAGAGGGAACCATTCATGTGAGCTTATGTAATATTGATCATCAAAACGAATCTGTTCTAGAACTTGACCTTCGTGGAGTGAATGCTGGAACTTCAAAGGTAAAAGGCACCATTTTAACTGCAGCAAGCATGAACGCTCACAATACCTTTGAGCAACCTGAAGTGGTGAAACCAGTAGAATTTACAAGCTTTACAGTGGAAAACAACAAGTTATCTATCAAGTTACCTCCAATGAGTGTTGTTACTTTATCCGTAGAATAGGCGGGTGGAAGGTTTGAGCGGGAAAAGCTTATGTAAAGGCTGCGTAGAAAGCGTGATTGTCACTGAAGAAGTGATAGAGGAACTGATAAAAGAAATGGAAGAACAGCCAAGCCTAATCGTTTCTGAAGAAGTCTATCAAGAGCGATTAACAGCTTGTGAAGGCTGTTCATCATTGCAATATGGAACTACTTGTGCTCATAGCGGATGTATTGTCCGCTATCGAGCTAAGTTTAAAAACAAAAGCTGTCCTTTTGCTGGGAAGCCAAAATGGGAAAAAGTTAGCTAAATAGATTAGGAGAGCATACAAAACCCGATACTCTGTATGGAATCAGAAAGGAATAGATCACATGAAAAATCAGGCGAAAATGATTTTAGAAAAAGACTTTAAAATCTCTGAAATTGACAATCGAATTTATGGATCTTTTATTGAGCATCTAGGACGTGCGGTGTACGGGGGCATTTATGAACCAGGTCATCCTACTGCTGATGAACATGGATTTCGACACGATGTAATCGAAATGGTGAAGGAGTTGCAAGTCCCTCTTGTCCGTTATCCAGGTGGAAACTTTGTTTCCGGATATAACTGGGAGGATGGCGTTGGTCCAGTAGAACAACGTCCAAGAAGATTAGATCTAGCTTGGCGTACAACGGAGACAAATGAAATGGGAACAAACGAATTTATGCAGTGGGCAAAACTAGTGAGCGCTGAAGTAAATATGGCGGTGAACCTTGGGACACGTGGAATTGATGCTGCAAGAAATTTAGTAGAATATTGTAATCACCCAGGTGGTTCTTATTATAGTGATCTCAGAATCTCTCACGGTTTTAAAGAGGCTCATAAAATTAAGACGTGGTGCCTAGGAAACGAAATGGATGGCCCGTGGCAAATTGGACATAAGACAGCAGCTGAGTACGGACGTCTTGCTCAAGAAACGGCGAAAGCAATGAAGTGGGTAGACCCAACGATTGAGCTAGTGGCATGTGGAAGCTCACATCGCAAAATGCCAACTTTTGCGGATTGGGAAGCGACTGTTCTTGATTTCACATATGACCATGTAGAGTTTATCTCTCTTCACCAATACTATGGTAACCGTGATAATGATATTTCTAATTACTTAGCATTGTCATTAGAAATGGACGACTTTATTCGTTCAGTCATTTCGATTGCAGACTATATTAAAGCGAAGAAACATAGCAAGAAGAAAATTCACTTGGCGTTTGATGAGTGGAATATATGGTATCACAGCAACGAGGCAGATAAACAAATAGAACCTTGGAGTATTGCACCTCCGCAACTTGAAGATATTTATAATTTTGAAGATGCCCTTTTAGTAGGCTGTATGCTAATTACTATGTTAAAGCATGCAGACCGATTAAAAATTGCTTGTTTGGCTCAGTTAGTAAATGTTATTGCTCCAATTATGACAGAAAGCAACGGAGTAGCGTGGAAACAAACCATCTTCTATCCATATATGCACACATCTGTATATGGTCGAGGAGTAGGCTTAAACCCTATCATTTCAAGTTCAAAATATGATAGTAAAGATTTCACAGATGTACCATTCCTTGAGTCAACAGCAGTGTATAATGAAGAAAATGAAACATTAACGATTTTTGCTGTCAACCGTCATCTCGAAGAAGGATTACATTTAGAAGTGGATATCCGTAACTTTGAGGGCTACGAAGTGATTGAGCATATCGTGTTAGAGAATGATGACATCAAACAGACGAACTCGGCACAGGGGACACCAGTTGCTCCTCACTCTAATGGAAATGCAAAAAAAGAGAACGGTGGAGTGAAAGCGCTATTACCGAAGTTATCTTGGAATGTCATCCGTCTAGCAAAGCAAAAATAAGCGTGAGTTCTTCCATATCATCCTTGTGGTGATATGGAATCATTTATATTCATCGTTTTTAGGAAAGGTTGGACGAAAATGAAGGTCAATAAGGAATACTTTGGACAAATCAATGACACAACCGTAGATACATACACACTTGTAAATGATGGCGGAATGAGCGTAAGCTGTATTACTTTAGGATGTATTATCACAAAGATAATTACTCCAGATCGAAATGGAGTAATGGAAAACGTAGTGATTGGTTATGACTCCATCGATGAATATCTAGCAGACTCGTATTTTTTAGGAGCAGTTATTGGTAGATTTGCTGGACGCATAGCAGGAGCTTCCTTTGAATTAGACGGCAAAACCTTTTCCTTGGCAAAAAATAATAATGGGAACCATCTTCATGGTGGAATTAAGGGTTTTGACAAGGTCATATGGGATGCTGAAGTTCTTGAGAGTGAAGATGAGGCAGGAGTACAGTTTTCCTACTTTAGTCCAGACGGGGAAGAAGGGTATCCAGGAAATCTGAAAGTAACGGTTACCTACACGTTAAACAATCATAATGAGTTAAAGATTTCCTATAAAGGATTATCCGATCAGAAGACCATTCTAACCATGACTAACCACTCCTATTTTAATTTAAGTGGAGATTTAAAACGTGATACATTAGACCACACTCTATTTATAAAAAGCAGTAAATACCTTGAATTGAACGACGAGCTTCTGCCAATACAGACCGCAGATGTGAAGAATACCCCGTTTGATTTTACAGCTGGACGTGTCATACGAGAAGGAGCAGAATCCCACCATCCGCAAAATAAACTAGCTGGTGAAGGGTATGACCATCCATTTTTATTAGACTCACGTCATGATGAAGAGATTGTACTAAAGGATGAAGAAAGTGGTCGTAAGTTAACGATTGAAACAGATGAAGTGGCTGTGGTTTTGTATTCTGGTACACAAATCAAAGCAGAAGGGGAGATCCGAGGCGTTCCCGCTCGAAAGTATCTAGGTCTTTGCTTAGAAACTCAAGGGTTACCTGATGCCGTTCATCATCCAGAATTTCCTAGCTGCATCATTGAGAAGGATCAGCCGCTTACATCAAGTACAACCTATAAATTTGGAACGTTTTAAATAGGCATTGGAAAAGGAGGAGTACCAAAATGGAGAATTATATAGCAGACGTCATGACTTTGAGCCAACAATGTGACTGTGGAAATCATCATAATGCGATTCCGATTGAAGCGATAAAGATTGGAAATGATGCTCTGAAAGAAGCCGCTCAATTTATTCAAAGAAAAGCTTATCAAAAAGTGGTTATTGTGGCAGATGCACAAACGTATAAGGCTGGAGTCGAAAGATTCGCTGAACACTTAAAAGAAAAGAATATTCCTTTTTCAGTAACTATTTTAAAACCAGACGAAAATAATGATGTCGTTGCCGATGAAAAATGTCTTGTTCAGGCGTTACTTGACATTCCGACAGAAGCTGATGTTCTCATCGCTTTTGGGTCGGGAACGATTCATGACATCACACGTTTTTGTGCGACAAAGCTAAAAATTCCGTTTATCTCCGTACCATCTGCTCCTTCAGTTGATGGATTTACGTCATTAGGTGCTCCTCTCATCGTTCGCGGAGTAAAAACGACCTTTCAGATGAGTTCGCCTATTGCTGTTTTTGCTGATTTAACGATTCTACAGTCTGCGCCAAGAGAAATGATTGCAGCAGGGTTTGGTGATATGATGGCCAAATATACGTCTCTAGCAGACTGGAAACTCGGTCACGTAGCAGTTGGGGAACCATATTGCCCTCTATCGGCACAAATCACTAGAGATGCCCTAGAGAATTGTGTGGAACATGCGGAGGAAATTGAAGCGGGAGATCAGAAAGGTGTTCGGATTTTAATTGAGGCGCTTATCAAGTCTGGATTAGCCATGCTTTTATTTGGGCAATCTCACCCAGCTTCTGGTGGAGAGCATCATCTATCTCACTACTGGGAAATGGAGTTTTTGAAACTGGGCCGTCCTGCCGTTCTTCATGGAGCAAAGGTATCTGTTGCTACTTTACTATTAGCTGATATTTATAAACGCGAGTTTCTAGAGCTTATTACAGAAGAAAAGAATATGGAGAATATAGATGATCCATTCATAGTCAAAAATATCCAAGTGCATCTTCCAGTGATCCAATCTATTTATGAAGAAATCCCTCAGCCAGAGAGGCTTCGAGAGATATTAGAAAAATTAAATGGTGCAGTTACTCCAGGAGAGCTTGGAATCAGTGAAGAGTTAGTGAATAGAAGCTTACAAGAAGCACACCACCTCCGTAACCGCTTTACAGCATTGAAATTTTTGAATGAAGTGGCAAAAGTGAGTCCTCAATATGTTTAATAAGGAAAGGTGAAGACCATGCAAAAGGTAGAGACATTAAACAATCCAATATTGTTACAACGAGCAGACCCATGGGTGTATAAGCACACAGACGGCTATTATTATTTCACTGCTTCTGTTCCTGAATTTGATTTAATTGAGTTAAGAAGGGCAGAAACCATCCAAGAACTAGGGGAAGCAGAACCGGTTGTTGCTTGGCGAAAATACGAATCAGGACCAATGAGTGCAAATATTTGGGCACCGGAGCTTCATTACATTGATGGGAAATGGTATATCTACTTTGCAGCCGCACGAGCAGATGACATTTTTGACCACCGCATGTATGTCCTTGAAAATGATTCAGCTAATCCTTTAGAGGGTGAATGGGTAGAAAAAGGTCAAGTGAAAACAGATTGGGAATCCTTTTCTCTAGATGCAACCACCTTCGAACATAAAGGGGAGAGATACTATGTATGGGCACAACGCGATCCAAACATTGTAGGAAACTCTAACCTATATATAGCCAAAATGGTGAGCCCTTGGGAAATTGAAGGTCCTCAAGTGATGATTACACAACCAGAATATGACTGGGAGACCATCGGATTTTTAGTGAATGAGGGAGCAGCTGTATTAAAGAGAAACGGTAAGATTTTTATGACTTACTCAGCGAGCAAAACCGATTTCAATTATTGCATGGGTCTTTTAACGGCAGATGAGGATAGTGACTTGCTTGACACTAAGTCTTGGAAAAAAGCTGATAAGCCAGTTTTCCAAACAAGTGAAGAAAATGGCCAGTATGGTCCAGGTCATAATAGCTTTACTGTATCCGAAGATGGTACACAGGATATTCTGATTTATCATGCTCGTAACTACAAAGAAATTGAAGGAGATCCACTGTGGGATCATAATCGCCATACTCGTGCGCAGGTATTTACATGGAATGAAGATGGAACACCAAATTTTGGCGTACCTGTAAGGGATGCAAAATAGAAGAAATCGGAGGAGTCCATGATGGTGAAAACAGAAGATAAAAATCTAATTTTAGAGCAAAGAGCCGATCCATGGGTCTACAAGCATACTGATGGATATTATTATTTTACCGCATCTGTCCCTGAATACGATCGAATTGAGGTACGTCGTTCAAAGACATTACATGGAATTGCAGAGGCAGAACCAGTTGTGGCATGGAGAAAGCATGAGACTGGGCCAATGAGTTCATTAATATGGGCGCCGGAGCTTCATTTTATTAACGGAAGCTGGTATATCTACTTTGCAGCTGCTAAATCAAAAGAAATCATCAACGGTTTGTTTGATCACCGTATGTTTGCTATTGAAAATAAGTCTGCTAACCCATTAGAAGGTATATGGGAGGAAAAGGGACAAATTAAAACCGATTGGGAATCCTTTGCATTAGATGCGACATCCTTTGAGCATAATGGGCAGCAATACTTGGTTTGGGCACAGAAGGATCCTAATATAAGAGGAAACTCTAATCTGTATATCGCTCCACTAGAAAATCCTTGGACCATCAAAAGTCCTCAGGTCATGATTTCGAAACCAGAGTTTGACTGGGAAACGATTGGCTTTTGGGTAAACGAAGGTGCTGCTGTGATTAAAAGAAATGGTCGTGTGTTCATTTCTTATTCAGGAAGTGCCACAGATGAAAACTACTGCATGGGATTGATTTCAGCAGATGAAACTAGTGATCTATTAGATCCTAACTCTTGGACGAAATCGGATAAGCCCGTATTTCAAACGAACCGTGAAGCGGGACAATATGGTCCAGGGCATAATAGCTTTACTGTTTCAGAAGATGGAACTGGGGATATTCTTGTTTATCATGCACGAACATATACAGAGATTGTTGGAGATCCATTGTACGATCCGAATCGACATACACGAGCTCAAGTGTTTACGTGGAAAGAAGACGGAACACCGTACTTTGGAAAACCTGAGTAATTTTTATATGGCTAAAGGAAGAAATTCATATCAACCTTTGATATGGATTTTTTCTATTACTGTGACCTCAATTTAAAACAGAAGAAGGTATAACTATGGGAAAATCACTATCATCTAATGAACCACATAAACTCACCTTACGAGCCATCACTTGGCCAATTTTTATTGAATTATTTTTACAGACGATTATGGGAAGTACAGACACCATCATGCTCGCTCATATTTCAGATGATGCGGTTGCAGCAGTCGGTGTCGCGAATCAATTAGTTTTCTTTGCTATTTTACTTTTTGCCTTTACCTCAACAGGGACAGCGGTTCTGATATCCCAGTACTTAGGGGCAGGAATGAGGTTAGAAGCAAAGGAGACCGCGGGTATTTCTATTACGATTAATTTATTAATCGGTCTTGTGGTAAGTGCGCTGATGTTTATTTTCCAAGGACCACTGCTCGATCTCTTTAAGCTCGAAGAACACTTAGCATCTATTGGCCATTCTTACCTTTCCATTGTAGGTGCAACTTTGTTCTTACAAGCCTTGCTTGTCACCGTGTCTTCCATTTTACGAGCTTATGGGTTTACGAGAGATGCGATGTTTGTATCTCTTATAATGAACATCATACATCTAATAGGAAATGCATTAGTTATTTATGGCTTGTTTGGAATGCCTGTATTTGGGGTCGAGGGAGTGGCTATCTCAACTGCTATTAGTAGGGCGATTGCGCTAGGTATTGCTCTTTATCTGATGTATAAAAGACTTCCGATCAAGGTTGAGCTTCAGGATTATACGCATTTTGATGCATCTAAGGTCAAAAAGATTCTGCAAATTGGCGTGCCTGCTGCCAGTGAGCAGTTATGCTATAACACAAGTCAAATGGCGATTACCGCCATTACTGCCTTAATGGGTGCTGCGGCTTTAACGACTCGAGTCTACACCTGGAACATTATGACGTTCATCTTGTTGTTCGGATTGGCGATGGGACAAGGAACTCAAATCTTAATCGGTTATCGTGTTGGTGCCGGTGACTTTGACGGAGCGTACCGCCAACTTCTTAAAAGCTTAAAATCTAGCTTTATTATCACCATCCTGATTGCGGTCTTTGTTGCGGTGTTCCGAGTTCCGTTAATGAACATCTTTACGGATAACAAGGAGATTATTCATGTTGGTAGTCAACTGTTGTTACTCTGCCTAATTCTTGAACCGGGCAGAACGTTTAATCTATTAGTGGTCAATGCACTTCGGGCCACCGGCGATGCGACTTTCTCCGTAAAAATGGGAGTTCTGTCCATGTGGGTAATCGGTGTACCCGTCGCATATGTACTTGGCATCCACTTCGGATTAGGGCTCTATGGAGTCTGGATCGCCTTTATTGTTGACGAGTGGCTAAGAGGAATTGTGATGTATTTTAGATGGAGAAGCAGAGTGTGGGAGAAAAAGGTGCTTGTTGTGAAGGAAGAAGTGGCTAGTTTATAAGTGTCGTAGAACTCAGGAATTCCTGGGTTCTTTTTTATACAATCTTCTTCTATCTATATTAGATGAATCTTTACGTCTATTCATGAATAGCATATAGGCAGATAAAGCATTAGTTTAATGGAGGAGTGTTTATGCAACTTTTTTACACGGTCCGCCCTGGGGATACACTTTTTCAAATTGCCAGTCGATGGAAGCTTTCCTACGAATCTCTTGCTGCCGCTAATAATATACAGCCACCATATACGATTTATGTTGGTCAGCAACTATCGGTGCCACCGGGAGTGAATAGAGTTCGGGTAAAATCAGGTGATACCATTTTTAACATAGCTCAAACGTTTGGTGTGCCACAATCTGTGATTATTCAGGCAAATCAGCTTCAGCCGCCATATACGATACAAGTGGGGCAACTGCTAACGGTACCTCCCGGGAATCCATTCTATGTCGTTCAGCCTGGAGATACCTTGTTTCAAATAGCAAACAAATACAACGTCACCACAAGGGGACAAAGTAACTATGAGCTGATTCGACAGGTGAACGAACTTCCAAACTACAATCTATCACCAGGAATGCGATTAAGAATTCCGTATGCTCCACCTGGGGATCTTGGTATGATTGCGTATACCTCCAATCGGGGAGGTAGCTACGACCTTTGGGTTTATAATCTTAGAAATGGGGGGAATGTCCAGCTCACTAATGGATTAGGAGAATCCTATACTACTCCATTTTGGTCACCAGATAGTACCAAGATTGCCTTTGTAGGAAGAAATGGTGTCTTGTTCATCCTCGATGCAGGGGATGGGAGCACCTCTAGGATTGACCAATTCACTGAAGGAGAAGGGATCTTTTTAGATTGGTCACCAGACAGTCAAAGGCTTGCTTATGTTAAAAATAATCAAATCATCTTATATCGAGTGTCTACCCATCAGGTTCAACGAATAGAAGCAGTAAATGCGACGGATGTTCAGTGGTTTCCAAATGGGAGCGAACTCCTTTATCAAGCTCCTGATGAATTGGGTGTTAGTCAGCTTTATCTTATTGCTACGGATGGTACCGACAAACAGCAAATTACTGAAAACACGGGTGGAAGATTGAACAATGTTCGCTTATCCCCGAATGGTTTATATGTCTTATACACAAGTCCAGGAGCAAGTATTTCTATTATCTATACGATCGAACTTACAAGTGGACAGATTTTCGAGGTAAAGGGTGGCCCGCTTGCGAAAAATTATTATCCGATATGGTCACCAGATTCCTCGACAATTGCTTATAGTGCGACAGCCTTTGAAGATGTAGGCTATTTCTCATTAATTCGTACCACAGGTAGGAAAGGAGAAAATGACCGGACGGTAGCCATATCGTCTTGCTACGCAACCCCTGTTACTTGGTCGCCAGAATCACCAAAATTAGCTTATCTCTCGGGGTGTAATGGAGAAGGAATAGGGAGAGAAATGTGGATGCTAGATTTACGCCATCCCGTTCCGATAAAGATTGTGGAGGGTGGACAAATAACTTCCTTACAATGGTCACCTGTTCCCATTTCATCTTTGAAAAAGACATTTACAAGTGATAGCTTTAACATCCAATTTCAATACCCGGCACACTGGAAGCAGGTAAGTGATGAAAGATATGAAGGCCCTGATGGATTTTTTCAAGTAGCAGCCATATCTTCCGATGAATCCATCCACTCAGTCTGCCAAAACGAAGCCTTCCACCAACTACTCCCGTACGGTTCCAAACCACTTATCTTACAGACAAACATACAAACTCAGGACGCTTGCTATATCTTTCCGTCAGAAGATCAACCCGCTGAAATGAGAGGGCAAGCAGCACTGATTGTCCGATATCCAGAACCGATTCAAATCGGAGACACCTTCTATAATTATTTCATTCTATGGGCAGACCAAAATCACTTATATGAGATTAGCTCCACGCTTACTTTTTTACGATAGTGATAGACATAACTAGGAAAAATGGGGACTTTCCTTAAGAAACCGGCTAATTACCGCAAAAAAAAAATCCTCATCTTTACACCAGATGAGGATTCATTAATGATTAATTAGATATATATTCTAAATTAATCATCGAGCTCGACAAAATCTTCATGTTTGAATACCATGGACAATACTTGACGTCCATCCACCGTAGTCCCTGACAAGGTTACGACAATGCCATCAGCATCTTCATCAGTATCACCTGCAATAGCTACACGTAGCATATTGTTACCACTAAAGGTAGTTGGTCCAGCTTCTATTCTAACAACGGCACAGTCTCCTGCAGGAATTGTGACTCTTTGACTGTAGAACTGAATCTCATCAGGTGTATTTGGTGGGTATAAGAGAATATCACTACATTTATGAACAGTTAATAGAATAGATGAAGTGTTGTTTGCAAGATTCTTAAAGCCAATAAATAAATATTTTACGGCTCCTGATTGTGTAGTATCAATAGACAACGGTACAAAAAATGGTCCAGAAGTGATTTGGTTCGCCATACGGAAATCCCCCCTTTACTTTTTGATACTTTATTTATATTCTATTAGGATATTTTCCGAAATGGACAAACTGTACACTTCAAATGTCTATTTTCATTTTATAAATAGCAGTGAAATCAAGTAGGATAGGCTATTTATGGATTTCCTAGTTTAATATAGTTACCTTTAATTGTTTTACTCCAAAATTGATTGCATCCTGTTGAGAAGGAATAAAGACATCAATCTTATTTCCTTTAATGGCCCCGCCAGTATCTCCGGCGATAGCTTCACCGTAACCCTCCACATAAACTTTGCTGCCGAGTGGAATAATTGTAGGATCCACTGAAATAATTTTTGCATTAGGATTTTCCTTTAGGTTAATTCCTGTAGCGGTAATGCCAGAACATCCTTCACATGAAGCAGTATAGGCAGTAGCTTCCACTATAATTTCCTTTGAAGCTGAGTTGCTCGTTGATGGAGGGGGTGCTGAAGCTGAAGATGTACTTTCCTCTGATTCTTGTGCTTCAGGCATCATTGAATTTTCAGTTGTAGCTGTTGTAGTAGTATTAATATCTTCATAGATTAATAGGTTTAATCCAGGATGAATAAGATCACTATGTAATTGGTTCCATTCTTTAATTTGTGAAACTGTTACTTGATGTTCTAAGGCTATGTCCCATAAAGTGTCATCTTGCTTAACAGTATATTTTTTATGTTGAGAAATGGTTATAACATCCCCAGGGTGAATAAGGTCAGTAGTGAGATTATTCAACGTTTTAATATTTTCTACAGTTGTATTATTCACACGTGATAGATTCCAAAGGGTATCTCCTTTCTGTACTGTAATCGTCGCAGCTTGTACATTTGTACTTATCGATACTGAGAGTACAGTAACTGCTACACCTGAAATAATTTTTTTAAGCATTTCTTACCCTCCATGTTCTTAGGTTGCTAATTTTTAATTATCGTAACATATATTTTTCTGAGAAAAAGAACAGGGAGGTGTTAATTCGATTACGCCTATGGCATTTCTATTACAATAATATTTCTAATATTAATCAACATAAATATCTATTAAATAGAATAGGTGATAGCATCCATGACTTTTATTAACGTCTAAAAATCTATATTTCCTTTTTGAACAATAGGAGTTGAAGAAGGATACTATATTTTTTAATTTAAATATCAGCAAAAAAGGGAGGCTGTTTTTCTATGAACAAACTCCCTTTTATATTTAATTAGTTGATCTTTAAGTTCGTGTTAGCTTTTTGTTGCAGGAAATCCTTGGTCGAAATTACGTTAGCATACATACCATTAAGTGCGGTGACAAATGCATAGTGTACTTGTTCTGCTGGAACGACCTTATCCTTGTAAGCTAATTCTCTTGTCGCACAAGCATCTTCAATAAGTGTGGTTTCATAGCCCAGATCAACTGCGGCTCTAACTGTCGCGTCTATACACATATGTGTCATCATACCTACAACCACTACCTTGGTTACTCCGTTTTCTTTTAGTTTGCTTTCTAATTCAGTCTTTAAGAAGCTGTTAGGGAAGTTCTTTTCGATAATGCATTCGTTTTCTAATGGAGAGACCGCATCATGAATTTTAACTCCCTCAGTATCTGGAAGAAAGAAGCCTAAAGATGGATGACTTGCGATATGTTGGACATGGAAAATATGATCCTTGTTATTCTTTCTAAAGTATTCAAGAACTTTAGCAGCATTAGCTGCTGCCTTTTCTGGGTTGCTTAATTCCATCTTTCCATTTGGAAAATAGTCATTTTGAATATCTACAATAATTAAAGCTGTACTCATTTTTTTCACCTCAATTAGAATTTTTGTTACACTAAAATCATAAATAATATACTGATTTTGATCGATACTTTGATGAAACACTTTAATACTAAATAATTTCATGGTGAAAGGAATTTATGATGGAACTTGATAACATTGATTTTCAAATCCTTAGATTACTAACCGAAAATTCGCGTATTCAATGGAAGGACTTAGGGGAACAGATTCATATGACAGGACAAGCAGTTGGAAACCGAATCAAAAAACTTGAGGAAAGTGGTGTAATAAAAGCTTACTCTCTAATCGTAGATGAAATGAAATTAGGACTTACTTATACAGCGTTTGTCATCATTTATATGAAAACTGCAAACCATGAGTCGTTTAAAAGGTTTATCAACGACAGTAATGAGATAGTTGAAGCTCACAGAGTATCAGGAGAAGGATGTTACCATTTAAAAATAAAAGTAAAGACTCAAGATCAATTGAATCTTTTTCTTAATAAAATCCTCGATTATGGGAACTATACTTTGTATCTATCAATACAAGAGGTTAAGCAAGGTAATCCGTTGATTGCCACATTACAATAAACATTATTTCTTAAAGAATGTTTGTGAAATAACCTAATATCGGGGGCGTTAGTAAAACAAGAAAGGACATTACATACTCTTATAGCTAGTATGTAATGTCCTTTTTCATATTTTTTGGTACATCTTTCTCAAAATTATGGATGAATAGTTACCGCAGTTCCGTTTGGGACAATCCTCGCTAATTCCTCTACATCTCTATTGTACATGCGAATGCAGCCTTTTGAGACGGCCTTTCCAATCGAGCTGGGGTCATTCGTCCCATGAATTCCATAACTTTGCTTGGATAAGCTCATCCACATCGTCCCGAAAGGTCCTCCGGGATTAGGTGCTTTATTTAGAATAATATAACTTCCTACTGGTGTTTCAAATAACATTCTTCCTACCGCAATAGGGTATTGTTTTTGAAGCGTACCATTTCTAAATAATCGTAGAGTGCGACTATTTATACTCACATCAATTCGATATGGACTGCTCTCTGGCGAAGGAACGCCTGGAATATTGATGGATTGTCCGGGATAAATGAGGTTTGGATTAATGGATGGATTAGCTCGGAGAATGGTTGCTAGCGGGGTACGATAATCCTTTGCAATTTGATTAAGGGTTTCACCTGCTTTAACTGTATGAATCAGCGGGAACACCTCCTAGGGAACTTTTTATTACATTCTATGTTAGTGGGTAAAAGTGATTCATAATAGGTTTATTTATTTCAAAATACAGAGGAAAAATGGCTCATTCAGTAACCAACTGAATGGGCTTTTTTTATTACCATTTGTTTCTCCATTTCTTCCTCTTTTGGACATAGTTCCGCCATAATTGCTGACTATAATTTGTCTAGATAAAGCTTTAGGAGAAACAAAGGAGGGTGTCTTCACCTTGAAAAAAAGAAAACTTATAGTAAACATTTCAATAGTTATTACCAGTGCTGCACTGATTCTATATTTATTAGCTGACCGCTACCTGATTGAGCATGTTGAGGTAGAAAATGCACTTGTCAGTTCCGAAACAACGAACTCAACAACCACATCTAGTGAAACTACTACAACCGTGGATGAGACCTATGAAGCGGATGATTTGAGTTATACGAGTGATACAAAGTCGATTGAAATTGAGAAAGTAGTGACTGGCTCAGGAAGTGATCAGGTTGTGTACTACGTAGCGGATGTCCAGTTAACAGATTCAAGTAGTTTGAAGTCAGCATTTGCCAATAACCAATTTGGTAATAACATTGTCCAAGTAACTTCCGAAATTGCAAGTAATAATAACGCCATTTTTGCGATTAACGGTGATTATTATGGATTTCGTGAAGATGGGATAACGATTCGTAATGGGCAAATCTTTAGAGATAATCCGGCACGTACGGGGCTAGCATTTTATGAGGATGGATCCATGAAAATCTATGAGGAGACAGAAACTTCTGCAGAGGAATTGATTGCAGAAGGAGTAACGCAAACCTTCTCTTTTGGACCTGCTCTCGTTGAAAATTCAGTGGCCATTGAAGATTTTGGAGATGTGAGCATTGATAAGAATTTTGGAAATCGTTCGATTGAGGACTCAAACCCGAGAACAGGGGTAGGTATCATATCTGAAAATCATTATGTGTTCGTCGTCGTGGATGGCAGAAGTGAAGGATATTCAAAGGGATTAACCTTAGGTGAGTTTGCTCAAGTGTTTGAAGACTTAGGCGCTACGGAAGCCTATAACCTAGACGGTGGCGGTTCGTCAACCATGTACTTTATGGGGGAAGTCGTTAATAATCCACGAGGTACAGGAGAGGAACGTGGCGTAAGCGATATTATCTATATCCAGTAAGAGAGGTGAATTATATGATTATTGTCATTCCTGCGTATGAACCAAACGAGAAAATGCTTCAGTTGATTAAAGAAGTCAAACAAAGCAGTAACTACCGTGTATTAATCGTAAATGACGGGAGTTCGGTGGAGTGTGAAGGCATTTTTGAAAAGGCGGCACAAAGAGGCTGCATGGTTTTAACTCATGAGACAAACCAAGGGAAGGGAGCCGCTTTGAAAACAGCCTTTACCCATATTCATACGCACTATCCAAATGAAGATGGGGTAGTGTGTGCCGATTGTGATGGGCAGCATCGTTGGGGAGATATTCAGCGTGTAGCGCAAGAGATAGCTGTTCATCCTCAAACGATTGTATTAGGGGCTAGGGAATTTGTAGGCGAAGTTCCACTAAAGAGTTTAATAGGAAATAAAGTAACAAGAACCATTTTCTCATTGGTAGCTGGATATAAAATAAACGATACCCAGACGGGACTAAGAGGATTCTCAGTTGATATGCTTCCATGGCTGATTGACATTAAGGGGAAACGGTATGAATATGAGATGAACCAATTGCTAGAGGCGAAATCTGCTGGTTATCGCATTTCTAGTATACCTATTCAAACGGTCTATGAGAATAACAATAAAGGAAGTCATTTTCGCCCTATCTATGATTCCATCCGAATTTACCTTCCTATATTAAAGTTTAGTCTTTCTTCGGTTTCTTGTGGATTAATTGATTTTATCTGTTTCTTCTTGTTACATTGGCTGACGAATAATTTGTTATTCTCTGTAATTGGTGCGAGAGTAATCAGTTCCTTTATCAATTATGTAATAAACAAAAACATCGTTTTTAATAGAAAAAAACAATCTCATATAAAGCCGATACTTAAGTACTATAGCTTGGCTGGATTCATATTAATCAGTAACTATTTGATGATTTCTTTATTTAACGACACTGGTAATCTCTCACTTTTTACAAGTAAAAGCTTTACCGAAGGAATCCTGTTTATGGTCAGCTATTATGTACAGAAGAAGTTTATTTTTTAAAAAGTCCTTTCATGAGGGCTTCTTTGTTGTTTACTAGAAATGATAAAATAAAATGACAAAATATGGTTCTTGATAATGGAGGGAGAAAGCTGATAATGAATATGGATGCCATCTTTCATGAATTTCCTTTGTTGCTGTCAGAAAAACTCGCTTTAAAGAGAATAGAAGACAAAGATTATCATGGCCTCTTTGCTATTTATGATAATAAGAGAGTTTTTGAGTATTGTGGAATTCTTCCTAAACATAATAAAGAGACTGTAAGAAAAATGATCAGTCACTTTGAACGTGATTATCATAAGAAGACCCGTGTGAAGTGGGGCATTTTTATAAATGAGGAGTTAGTTGGAATCATAGAGGCTTTTGATTTTAATCAGAAGGTCAACATGGTAACAATAGGATATTATTTGGCTGAAGCCTTTTGGGGTAGAGGAATTGCTACGGAAGCAGTAAAATTATTAGTAGAGTTTTTATTTCTAAAAGCTAATGTTAATCGGATTCAGGCGGAGGTCATGCCGCAAAATGAGTACTCAAAAAAAGTATTACTCAAAAATGACTTTTTAAAAGAAGGTTTATTGAGACAAGCAACGGTCTGGACGGGAAAAGGAATAGTCGATCTAGAGATTTACAGTCTGTTGAAGATGGAATATATGAACGCATAAAGTAATGGATCATACATGTACTAAGGAGGTTATTTTTAAGATGGATTTTATTGCGATAGATTTTGAAATTGCGAACAATAGGATGAGTAGCGCTTGTTCACTAGGAATGGTCTTTGTTAAGGATAATCAAATTGTCGATGAGAAATATTTCTTAATCCAACCTCCAACCTTAACATTTCTCGAGGAAACAACAAAAATCCATGGTTTGACCGTGGAGGATGTAAAATATGAAAGGAAGTTCAATGAGATTTGGGAGGAGATCAAACACCATTTCGAAGGAGCGACTATTATTGCTCATAATGCTCAATTTGACATGAGTGTTCTCCACTGCTGTTTGATGGAATATTCTCTTGAAATCCCTGAGTTTGAATTTATTTGCAGCATTCCTCTGAGTGCGAAGGCTTGCAGAGAAAAGGTGGGGAATTCTTTAGTAGAAAGGTTAAATCATTTCGATATCATCTTAGAAAATCATCACAATGCCTTGCACGATGCAAGAGCTTGCGCGGAATTAGTTACCACTTGTGTATCAGTAAAAAATAAAAAATCACTTCAATCGTATTGTAAAACATATCGTAGTATTCCAATTAAGAATTTTTCCGAGCTAAAACCACAAACGTATTTTAAACAGAAAAAGAAGCAAAAGTCTTTTGCAAAAGTGGTTATTTCAGAGATTTCTGCCAATGTTCAAACCTTTAATGAAGAGCATCCTTTTTTCGGAAAGAATATTGTTTTTACCGGTGAATTGAATCTTGATCGTAAGGATGCTATGCAAAAAGTGGTCAATGCAGGTGGTACGATTAAAAGTGGAGTAAGCGGAAAAACCCACTATTTAATTGTCGGAAAACAGGACAAAATGATCGTGGGGGCTAGTGGAATTAGCACCAAGGAAGAAAAGGCATATGCTTTAATTGAAAAAGGCACGGCGATAAAAGTAATTGGTGAGGAAGAGTTTGTGGAATTATTGGGGAGTTAAGGGAATCGCAAGTAAATCGGTTGGTTCGCAAATAAATTTGTAGAATAGCAAATAAAATCTGAGAATCGCAAATAAATTTGTAGAATCGCAAATAAATTCTTGTAATCGCAAGTAAAATCTGAGGATCGCAAATAAAATCCCAGAATCGCAAATAAATTTTATTTTTGAAGAAAAATCTCTTCATTTTTATCTATGAATGGCATTTTTTGCTCATCATGAACGCAATTACAGTCAAAACTAAGCTACTTTTCATATTCCATAATAGAAAACTTCCCAATCTAAAATAAACATCTCCTGAATTAAGGTGTATACTAGATGAGTTATTTAGTTTTTTAGAGGGGAATGAGATCATGAATAATACAAACGAGAATATGCAGAGATACCTTTACAATTATTCATGTCAAGAAGATGAAGTGGAGCTCTGTGCCTTAGAGATGCGTTCTTTTTTTGGACAGGACTCTGACGATTATATAATAGAAAGTAATATAAAAATAGATCCAAGCAGAAGCCCGTTTATTCGGGATCGCATAGATATCATATTTGAAGGCAGTGAGTTGGAAGAAATAATTACTAAGGTGAAAAATTTATCACCTTTAAAGGAAACCTATCGGGTCATTTTTTTGAAGACTTTTTCATTAGAAAAAGTGGGCTTTGAAGAGCGCAGAAGAGTGGAAAGGGAAGTAGCTCTTCATGTGCCAGGAGAGCCGGATCTAAAGCATCCTGACATCTTGTTCGGAATTGTAGAAGTTAATGGAAAATGGGTATTTGGGTATTATCAAAAGGGTGAAGCTGTATGGCTACAGCACCAAACAAAACCGCAGGGCTATTCTACTGCTTTAAGTACCCGTGTCGCTAGAGCTGTCGCTAATATTGCCGTACCGCACCCAGCAGGGAAAAAAGCCATCGACCCATGCTGCGGCATAGGTACTGTACTCGTCGAGGCCTTATCTATGGGGATCGATATTGTTGGGAGCGATGTGAATCCCCTGATTCTTCCTGGAACACGTGAAAATATTGCCCATTTTGGGTACCATTGTGAAGTTCTATTTAGGGATATTCGAAAGGTAACGGGAAGCTATGATGTGGCGATTATTGATATGCCATATAATCTTTGTTCTGTTATCTCTCCACAAGAACAACTTGAATTGCTTCAAAGTGCCTATTCGTTTGCTGAGAGAATCGTGATTGTCACCATTGAACCAATTGATTCAATGATTGAAAACGCAGGGTTTCGTATTGTAGATCGCTGTAACGTTAGAAAAGGAACATTTACAAGACAGGTAATCGTTGGAGAAAAATAAAAAAGGGTTGTCACCTAAGGTGACAACCCTTTTTATTTTGGAGTTAGTCGATTATATCAAATTAGGGATGGGCAAAATGTTGAGCAGGAGTATATGTAGGCATCACTGTGTTTAGAGAATAAAAATGTCGGAGAACATAATATTAAATGTAACATGAAGGGGATTTTAGATGGATTCGATAGTAAAAGCGATGGATCTAGGTGCAAAAGGTCTTTGGTTGCCAATCACACTTGTAATTATTTTATTATTAGTTGTGTTTATTATGCCGAAGAAGGAAATTAGTTGGAGGGGAATTTATGTCACTATAGGAGTAGTCGGTTTGACCACGTGGGTGGCTGATAATATTTTTGCTGGGTATTTGAATCTAGTTGATTTTGGTCATCCCAAATATTCTGGAATTGGTGAGTTACTAACTTACAGTTTTGTTCCTTCATCCCTGTCTGTGATTTATTTGAATTATTTGAATAAGGATAATAAGTGGAAATTAGCGATTATATTTACCATCCTATCTTTTATAATCGAATGGTCAGTGGCCAAGGTTGGATTTATGAAGCTCACCCATTGGAATCATCTCTACAGCATTCCTATCTTTATTTTAGTCTACAGTTATTTCTTACCGCTACACGCAAGAATAATAAAAAAAATGTAAATATTACAGAGGCAGTATAGTAAAATCAAACTGCCTTTTTTGATGCAGACAATTAAATGTCATGGTTCCCCCTTTCATCAACAATATCTTGAATAATCTCAATATGCACCGCTGCCCATGCATTTTCTCGAAAATGAACAATGACACTTATGGTAAGGGTTACCATATAGAAAATACCAAAGAGAAGAAAAAGGAGACTTCCTTCCTTGAAAAGAAATTCCTGTAATTGCTTGGAAAACAGGAAAAAGAACCATGGAATGCTAGTAACAAAAATAGGTATGATTCCAGATCCCTGTTTCTCTTTAATCATACGGTAGTATATTAATTGTAAAGTGGCCGTTTCAATGGTCTGATAAAACGCCCGAATTTCTTGAATCTCCGTCAATTCCTTCGCTTGTCTCAAAGGTTCGTCCTGTTTGTTTGCTTTTGATAGTTTTATGTACAGTTTATGAGCGTCTCCGCGAAAAGCCATTTTCATCACCTATTCTCAAAATAAATTCCTATACAATTCCTCAAGTAAGGTACCTGTAAATAATGAAACTTAACATTCCCATTATAAAGAATCCTATGCTTAGTTCCAAAAAACGATTTGCAGAAGCGGGAGGGACTTTTAAGAATCCTGTAATACTTTTTAGAGTTAATTAAGGACCAGTTCCATTTTAAGTGAACGTTTAATATACATAATTAGTCATGAATATTTATGGGGAGTGGATAGGAATGAATGAGGAACTTCAGAAGCTAATGAATAATTTGATTCAAATTGAGCATGTTTCTTCTACACTGTATCTTGCCATGTCAGCATATATGGGCAAAATGAACTTCACCGGTATGGCAAGCTGGCTTCGTTTACAATCAGAAGAAGAAAGGACTCATATGCTTACATTGGTTGATTATGTAGTAAATAAGGACGGGACTGTTACGCTTCATGGAATTCCTACACAACCGAGTGATTTCGGAACACCATTAGAGACTTTTCAAAAAGTATTAGAGCATGAACAGTTCGTGACTAATTCATATCGCCAGGCATTTACTTATGTAAATCAAGTTGATCCGCAAGCAGCCGTGATAATTCAAGATTTCCTAAGGGAACAAATAGATGAGGAAGCACAAAGCCAAACCATTGTTAATCGCCTGAAAATTGCAGAAAATAATCCCTCAGCTTTATTATTGGTTGATCAGGAGCTAGGACAAAGGAAAAATGGTGGCGGGGCAGTAGCACCTGCTGCAGGTTAAAACACTTTAAGCAGGGCGACTGATGTTTGTTAGAGGAAGAGCGTAACACATTTGTGTAGAGAGTCTTATGCATGATGTAGATAAATATCGAGATGAAAAGATTTTTCTAAAAAAGAAGCTCTAGGACATTCTGGAGCTTCTTTTTAAATTACACAGTTTTACTTATTTTAAATGGTTCTTTTTGTTTCTGAGACTGAAAAATAAATAACCCACCATAAAGGAGGAGCGTACCGATCATCAAAATGATGCCAATATATACACTCATCATACTTGGTACTAAAAATGCTCCAAGTAATATCGTTGATCTCGCAATTAAATCGGCTCCACTAAAGCTAAGACCAGAAAATGCAGAATACGAACCTCGTTTATCCTCTGGCATCATGTTAGCCTTTTCTGCATTCGCAATCGGAGAATAAACAAGCTCTCCAATGGTCGCTATCAGATTGAATGTAATAAGCACATACCAGACATTAGCCGATGTAATGACTGTATAGCCGATTGCATAAAGGAACAGTCCAAAGAGCAGTGCGCTTTTTTTATCAAATCTGTCCGTCATTTTTGTAACAAGAAACGTTAGTAATACAACAAGAAGCATATTTTGTATGTTTAAGATACTTAACATTCTAACCCCTGCAACCTCGAAACTGCCAATAAACACAGAGCGAAACTCGTCCGCTAAACGAACGCCAATATAACTGTTAAGTGAAAATTCTGCCGCATAAATGCACATTCCTCCCACAACAGCCATCACAAATGGTTTATCTTGAAAAGCAATTTGATAATTAGAGCCCAAATCGATAAACATGTTACGATGCCTTTTCTCCAACTGTTTCACAGATGAATCTTGTAGCCAAATTCCATATACGAGAGGTAAGCTTGCTGAGACAATCGTAAGAACGAGAAACAAAGCGAGCTGATGGTGAAGATAAAAGAGCCCTCCAAGCATGGCCCCTATAGCCATTGATAAGTTCGTAATCCAATAATCTAACGAATAAACAGCTTTGCGATTTTCAGTAGTAGTTGAGTCTATGATTATTGCCTGCATCGCGGGTCTCCCGAGGCTATTAGCACCCATGAAAACCATGTAACTCATTGCAAATAGGATGATCCATTCTTGGTCAGGTAAAAGACTTAGGGTCATTAAGCCGAACGTAAGAAAACTTATGGCAGAAGTAAGTATAAGTACGGTTTTCCTCCGGTATCGATCCGATAAATAGCCACCTAAAAGTGTACTAATAAAACCGATAAAAACATTTGCCCCTAAAAATAATCCAGCCCAAACAGGTCCTTTATGCTCGGCGAAAAAGAGGGCCATAAAAGGCATAACCGCGCTTGAAATAGCTTTGTTAAAAAAAGATGTGATTAGGCGCACTTTTAAATTTTGTGGATAGTACTTCCAATTCATATTGCCAGCTCCTTCCTATATTTGTATAGTAAAGAAGACTAGTCTGAGGAAAAATTCCCTTTTTAAAATTAAATGTCCACTTTTTAGAGGTGCTATATGATGTTGGATCGATATTTACTAACTCTGAGAACCCAGGAAAACTCTGGGAAAATAAAAGTAGAAGATATAGCCAAACTACTAAACTTAAGCACAAAGCAAACAAGGCGAAAGCTTCATCAGTGGGACAAGGAAGGGTGGATCTCATTTTCATCTGGACTTGGACGTGGCAATGCATCTGTCCTTAAATGGCTAAGGGATGTGGAAATGGAATATGAGAAGCTGTTTCTACAAAAGCTTGAGGCAGGAGCCATTGAGGAAGTTAGTAAACTCTTACTACTAGAGTGGTCGGTGGAAACCAAACAACGTTTAATGATGGCGTTTCAAGAGAATTTTGGCTTTCATCAAGAGGAGCAGGATCGCCTTATCATTCCGAGGTTCAATCCCTTCCTAACGGTACATCCACTTAAGGCAGCTGATACTCATAGTGCCAATCTAATTGCGAATTTATACAATCGGGTAGTTACATTACATGCAGATAACTCGATTACTCCCGAGCTTGCTCATACATGGGAATACAATGATCGTTTTTTAATTTTGTATTTAAGAAAGGATGTTGCTTTTCATGATGGCTCTATTATGAAAGCAGAGGACGTAGTTGAAACCTTTCAGCGTATGAAAAACGATGATCATTATTCAAAACTATGGGAACCAGTGACTGTAATTGAGAGCCCGGCTCCACTTATTGTAAAGCTAGAGTTTCCTAGGGGTTGTACCTATATCCTCCAACTATTAAGTCTTTTAACAGCAAGTATTTTTAAAGTGTCCAATGGTTCATTGCTTGGTACCGGGGGCTTTTATTTAGCGGAAAATTCCGAAGAGAAAACTGTTCTTTCCGCTTTTAAACAATACTTTGGACGGCGGCCACTACTTGATTGTGTGGAATATATTCAAGTTCCGAGAGAGTTTGAGGTAATCTACTATGGAGCGAATGAATCTGATAAAGTGGACACGCAAAAGGTAGAAAGTGATTCAGGCTTTGGTATTGTTGTGATGAATCCATATCGTAATTCCGATATGAATAGAAAGGAAGTACGTGACTATATTCATATGCTAATTGCCAACCATCGTCACGAACTGTCAAAAGTGAATTCACGGATTAGTGGGAACAATGAAGGTTGTCTATTCGGAATATCAGAGACTTATACAATGCCTAACATTCCAAAGCCAATATTCACTCAGGCCTTAAAGATGCAATTTGTGAACTATACAAGTGAAACATCAAACTGGTTAAAGGACAAACTGGAACAGGAGGGAATTAAGGTAGAAGTCCAGGAAATTTCCTTTCGAGAAGCCGTGTATGAGCCCAATATAAGATTAGATACGGATTTATTTATTCATGGAGAAATATTTGAAATGAATCAAACCTTTTCATATTTCTTTTTTCTGAAAAATAGTTACTCCCCTCTTCAGTTATTAACAGAAAGAAACCCAAAATTGCAAAAGCATATACAAAACTACGATCATATCCCTTTCGAAAACTGGAATGACAAGCATATGGAGATTGAACAGTATTTACTAAGTGAATCCCTATGTATCCCTTTATATTACGTTAAAAGGAGAATTCCCTTTTCGCTTAGTCTAATGAATATTGAAATTAAACATTTTGGATATGTAGACTTAACAAAGCTTTGGGTGAAGCCGTGTATTTAGTTGTAATAATGTTTATTTTTCCAAACATTTGATAGTATTAATGGTAAAATAAGGATATTAAATAATCTTAGAAAAGGCGGATGGTTCGATGTTGTTAAACCGGGATACCCAATTCATTCGAGAGGCATATTTAAAAACGGAGCAAATTGTTTCATATGATGAGTTTCCTCTGAATTTACCCATCATCCGGAATTTTCAGGATTTAATTTTTCATCCGAATGTTACTTATATCATTGGTGAAAATGGAATGGGAAAATCAACTTTGCTTGAGGCTATTGCCATTGCCTTAGGATTTAATCCAGAGGGCGGGACTTTAAACTTTAATTTTTCAAGTTATGATTCACACTCAAATCTGGACAAATATATACGAGTCGTGAAGGGAGTTAATAAGGCAAAGGATCATTTTTTCTTCCGAGCAGAAACCTTCTATAATGTGGCCACCAACATAGAGGAATTAGACAAAGAACCTTCTTCAGCTCCAAGAATTATTGATTCCTTTGGCGGTAAATCCCTTCACGAACAATCACATGGCGAATCATTTTTCGCAGCATTCACTGAACGTTTCCGAGGGAACGGTTTATATATCCTTGACGAGCCGGAAGCAGCTTTATCACCACTAAGGCAACTCTCCATGTTATCGAGAATCAATGAGCTAATTAAAGAAGGATCTCAATTTATTATATCAACACATTCGCCTATATTAATGGCTTATCCCGAATCAAAAATCATTCAATTGACCAAAGAGGGGATGGATGAAGTTAAATTGGAAGAAACCTATCATTATTCGATTATGAAACAGTTTTTTGAAGATAGGGAGCGGTTGCTTCACCATCTTTTTAATGAGTGAAACTTATTTGATACATAAACGTATAATTTACTAAGCCATTAATAAAAAGTAAGGGGGTATATAAATGTCGATAGTATATAGCTTCATATTCTTTTTATTATTTATCGTTTTCATTCTTATTCTTGGGTTAAGAGGTACCAATAGACCAACACGCCGGTCAAATTCCTACAGTAACAGTTTCTTTACCAGTCATTCTGGATCAAGTTCGAATGATTATTACTCAAGCGATTGCAGTAGCGGCAGTGACAGTGGTAGTGGATCCTGCGGTGGTGGCGGAGATTAGATTATACTGATGCGTTAATCCGTTGGATTAACGCATTTTTAGCTAATGAAGTTATTCAAAGAAAGAAGAATAAACAAATATCTAGAGGTGAACAAGTTGAGAAGAGTTGAGAAGAGTACAAAGTTAGATTTAGAAAGAATTATTTTTATTGGGAGAACGTTTGAAGAGTATATGAACATGTTTTCATTATCTCTCGATGAAATGCGAGGTAAAAGAATTCTAGATTGTCCGGCGGGAGCATGTTCTTTTACAGCTCATGGCAGCGATTTAGGCTTAGATATAACAGCATGTGATATTGCTTACGACCATGAGGTTGAACAACTGAAGCAAAAGGGAATACAAGATATTGAACATGCTATGCTACATATGGAGAAGGTAAAAGATAACTATATTTGGGACTACTATCATGATGTTGATGGTCTCCGACAAAATCGTATAAAAGCATTAAATGATTGTACGAAGCATATGGTAAATGCTAGTGAACAATATATTCCTGTAGTTCTCCCGAATTTACCTTTTAAAAATGAAGAGTTTGATATTCTTCTCACAGCCAACTTTTTATTCATGTATGCTGACCGCTTAGATTATGATTTTCATATAAATACAATTGAAGAGTTATTAAGAGTAACTAGAGAAGAAATACGCATCTTTCCCCTTGTAGATTTAGAAGGAAAAAGATACGAACACTTGGATAAAGTAATTGCTCACTTAATGGAAAAAGGCTTGGAGGTTAAGGAAGTTAAGGAAGTTAAGGAAGTTAAGGTTTCATATGAGTTTCAAGCTAATGCTAATACCATGTTACAAATTTCTAAGAAAAAGCGGTAATGTGATTTGAAACTGGTAAGAAAGGCAGAAGGCTGTTAATAAAAATGAAGGGGTACCACAAAAGTTCAACCAACTGGTGGAGGAGAAGAGGAAGGACTAACCTTCCACTACTTTTGGATTTCTTCTAAAGAAGAGGTTGAGCTAAGTAAATGCCATGGTGATTATTTGGATCAAGTCCTTTAGAAGACCGTTTCGTAGTGGAAGTTAATAAATATGCCTGATACCTGATAATTGAATAGTAAATGGTTTGTGTGTTTCATCTTTAAGCAACAGGGACTGCTTGATTAGATCGAGCTTGTAAACACGTCCTTTAATAGTTTTCAAGGAACCATTAGAATAATAATCAATTGAAATTAACTTATTTACTGATAGCTTTTTTAAAAACATAATAACTCCTCCTTTGAAATTTTCTTACATGAGTCATTATATAAGATACTTTTTAACACGAAGTTAATAACATATTAAGAATATATTAAATAGAAACCAATTAATGGAAGTGGATTGTAATAATACAGGAGTGAAAGAAATCGTGATCATAAACAACGAAGAATACCAGGTAAATGGACTAAGTTATACGATTAGGTCAGCGGTTGAAAGAGATGCTGAGACTTTGTCTGAACTAAGGCTACAAATTGATGGAGAAACGGAATATATGGATCGAGAAAGAGGAGAAGGATTCATAGATATTGCTGGTTTTGAGCAGTTAATAAAAAGTGATTCAGAGAGTGGTAGAAGCATATTTCTAGTGGCTGTGGTAGATGGTCGTATTGTCGGATATTCAAGATGTGAAGGTTCTAATTTAAAGAGATTATCACACAAGGTAGAGTTTGGTATTTGTGTATTGAAAGACTTTTGGGGTTATGGGATTGGAAGGAACTTATTAAAAGAATCTATAACTTGGGCTGACTTCAATGGAGTGAAGAAAATGAATTTATATGTATTAGAAATAAATACGAAAGCCATTCAACTATATGAAAAGTTTGGATTTACAGTTGAAGGAGTATTAAAGAATGACAAGCTTCTATCAGATGGGAAATATTATAACACCATTGTGATGGGGAGATGGAA